>DMPF01000087.1 GCA_003456095.1 Bacillota bacterium | reverse complement strand
TCTTTTTTCAGGCGGGCCAGGACAAATTCAGCGGCCTTTATCGCGGCCGCTGTAAAGCTGCCGTCTCCCAGTACCCGGCCGCCGATGGAAAGAGCGGCGATCATCAGGCCGTTCCAATCCGTAAGCACCTTGTCGTCTTTGTAAGGCGGCACTCTGTTGCTGCGTGCCTGGTACAGTTTTTTCAGTATTTCAGCCAGTCTGTTGCCAGGCTCACGCTGCTCCGCAACTGGAGTTCCGACTTCCGATGGCAGCGTCGCGGTCAGATGAGGGATATTTTTTCCGGTCAGCCGGCGTGTCGCCTCATCGAAAAAATTGCCCTCCCGGCGGATATTATATACTTTACAAAAAAACGCGGCATCTTCTTCCCCCAGAACAGCCGCTATTTCAACCGACGACCAGACGTAGAATTTGCCTTCCTCACCTTCGCTGTCGGCATCTTCGGCAGAGTAAAAGCCCCCTTCCTGGCTCGTCATATCGCGCAAGACATAAGTAAAAATCTCTTTTGCCGTATCGGCAAAGCTGCTCCGGCCTGTGGCCTGATACGCCTCCAGGAAGGCTATGCCCAGCAGCGCCTGGTCATATAGCATTTTTTCAAAATGCGGCAGCAACCACTCCCGGTCGGTGGCATAACGATGGAAGCCAAAGCCGATATGATCACGGATACCGCCCCGGGAGATTTGCGTGAGGCTATGCTCCGCCATTTTAAGCGCCTCTTTCTTTCCGGTGCGCTGCCAATAACGTAACAGAAAAGTGAGATTATGCGGGGTGGGAAATTTTGGCGATTGCCCAAATCCGCCGCAATCCGCGTCGTAGCGTGCCGCCAACCGTGCATATGCCAAGTCAAGCAGTTCTGCGCTCAGCCCTTCTCCCGGTTCAATGCTGTTGGCAGTTTGCAGTCCGGCCAGGACTTGCTCCGCAGCCCGGTTTATCTCCTCCCTCGCCGACTGCCATAGCGTCTCCACGCGTGCGGTGAGCTCAAGCAGCCCCATCCGGCCGGAGTGTGATCTTTTGGGAAGATAGGTGGCGGCGAAGAAGGGACGTTTTTCAGGCGTCATCAGGATGGAAAGCGGCCAACCGCCGCTGCCGGTCATTGCCTGACAGGCGGTCATATAGATGCTGTCAATATCCGGCCGTTCTTCACGGTCTACCTTGATGCAGACAAATACACGATTCAGCACCCTGGCTACCTCTTCATCCTCGAAAGACTCTTTTTCCATCACATGGCACCAGTGGCAGGTTGAATAGCCGATACTTAAAAATATCGGCTTATCTTCATGTTTTGCTTTCTCAAACGCTTCATCTTCCCAGGGATACCAGTCCACAGGGTTAAAGGCGTGCTGGAGCAGGTAGGGGGATTTTTCCCGCATCAGGCGGTTTGCCGGTCTGTTATTTTCTCCATGGGTCAACGCCATCACCGTCCTTACCAGCAGTATACTACAAAATGAACTATCCAAACTTTACTCTTAAAAAAAATTTCGATATAAGCCTGAGCGGTAACTTGCATTGCATCATACCGGTTTAGTGGTGCCGCTCCGATCTTGACATACCGCCCGGGGCCGTTTATAATCTATTTAACTTAACACGCATCCGCATAAACAAAACATGGGCTGTAGCTCAGCGGGGGAGCGCTTGACTCACATTCAAGAGGCCGGAGGTTCGATACCTCTCAGCCCCACCAAAAAACTCAACAGCCACGGGAGTTTTCGGTTCCCGTGGTTTTCTCTTGTTTGACTGCTCAAGACCAAGTTCTCTCTTTTCTCTCTCCTTTAGTTGACTAAAGCAAAACCCGGGGTTATTCCCGGGGTTTTGCTCTTACTTACCTGGTTGATTTTATTTGCTGCTTCCCGCTGCATATCCGGCAGGACCCCCTCTGCAAGACAGAGAAGAGAGACCTCACCATCCGCCCTACTGGATGAGTAACTACTGAAAACCAGTTAGTTAAGGCGCTGGTTAGCTTAGAAAACGACCAGACCAAGGTTCAAAGCATAACCGGCTTTGATTGGATTATAAGTATATTATTGAATGCAACTTAGTATTAATGGGAGCAGAGGTCGGCCAGTTGTTCCATGCTATGGATTTTAATGGTCCTTTTATGGCAGGAAATGATGCCCCTAAGTTGCATCTTTTTCAGTTCCCTGAAGAGGGTAGGTCTTGATACATTTATCTGTTCGGCCAAAGATTTTTTCGGAAATCTCAGCGTGATGGTGTTGCTGTTTTGATTTTTGTTTTCCATTGTCAGAAAGTGGGCAATTTTGGCGGCGACAGAGTTTAAAGAGAGAATTTCTATCAGGTTATTGAGGGCCAAAGCTCTGTTTGAGACAGACTCTAAGAATTTAACCATTAACCTGTTATCCCTGGTAAACAATTTTAACAGTTCGGATTTATTGACCAGCCAGATGCGGCTGTTTTCGCAGGCTGTGACAGTAGAGGGATAGTAATTGATATTGGCAAAGATGGAAGCATCGGCAATCAGATCGTAGGGATACCTTCTGCTTACTGTGATAACTTTTCCAGAGGCAAAAATCTTCTGTGCGTCAATGCTTCCTTCCAGGATAACCCCTAACGTATCCGCAGGATGAAGAGGTGAAAAGATCACCTCATTTTTTTTGTAGCATCTGATGCTGAAGGCAATGTTTCTTAAAAGACCTGCTGTCTCCTCAACCGACAAGTGGTTAAACAGGCTGCATCTGTTGAGTAGCTGGATACTATACATAGTCCCGCCTCCTCAAAAAATTTTTATAATAATATAATAAAATGTAGCTGGGGATACTTTTTTATCTGGAGATCAACTGTATAATCCGATTATAAATGAAATTAATTATCATTGTCAACCCAAATCGCCGACATAGGAGGTAGTTTTAATGTGCCACTTAAGTCTTGCTTTATAGGGGTATGGCCGTCTTACAGATAAGGAAATAAGAATATAAACTTTAATCACGGGAGGTTCGGGTTTATGAAGGGAAAAGTGTGGATACCAAGTGTGCTTATGGTGCTGGTGATTGTTTTATTGGCTGCGGGTTTTTCAGTGGCTTATGCCGCCGGCCCACGGCCGATCAGGGTGGTTGTTGAGGGTACGGCACTTGACGTCT
Organism: Bacillota bacterium; assembly: GCA_003456095.1. Lineage (GTDB taxonomy): Bacteria > Bacillota > Dethiobacteria > DTU022 > UBA8154 > UBA8154. The sequence continues at coordinate 2,625 of DMPF01000087.1, read as the reverse complement.
CGCCGCAAGTGATCAACGGCCGGGCTATGGTGCCTTACCGGGCTGTTGCTGAACGGCTTGGTGCCCGAGTCAGCTGGAACGCGGGGGAAAGAAGCGTTACTATTACTGATGGAGATGCCGTCCTGAAACTGACTGTAGGCCAGGCTGCAGCAGTCAGCAACGGGCGGGAGATCCGGTTGGACACAACACCGGTGCTACTGGATAGACGTGTCTTGGTTCCCTTGCGCTTTTTGGGCACAGGACTGGGCTGGCGCGTTAGCTGGGATGCCGTCACCAGGACCGCTCAGCTAAACTCTATTCCTGCGCTTACTGTGCGGGTAGCTGTTCCGGACGGCGTTCCAGCCTTAAGTATCGTCAGGCTGCTAAGAGAGCGTCCTTCCATGGGGAAGAACGTGACCATCAGTTATGAAGTGGTCCGCTCCCCCGAACTTATGGCGGCCAGAGTAGTGTCGGGAGAAGCTGACATCGCCATGGTTCCCACCAACCTAGCGGCTGTCCTGTACAACAGAAACGTTCCCTACAGGCTTGTGTCGGCTAACGCCTGGGGGATGCTGTACGTGGTAAGCAGTGAAAAAATCCGGAGCTGGCAGGATTTGCGGGGAAAAGAAGTTCACACATTCGGCAGGGGCCTCACGCCTGATCTGGTTTTCAGGTACTTGTTGACCCAGAACGGCCTGAATCCAGACCGGGACATTACCTTAAAGTACTTGGGAAGCGGAACAGAACTGGCCCAGGCAATGATTGCGGGCAGAGTCAAAACAGCTGTTCTTCCTGAGCCGGCGGCAACGCAGGTGATGGTGAGGAGGCAGGATGTTTCACCTGTGCTGGACCTTCAGCGGGCGTGGGCAACAGCAACCGGATTGGGTGTCAGCTACCCGCAGGCCTCGCTGCTGATCAGTAACGCCGTGCTAAACGGTTATCCGGAATTTGTGGACAGATTTTTGCATGAGGTTGCGCAAAGCGCAGCCTGGGTTAATAATAACCCGCAAACCGCCGGGATATGGGCGGAGGAGCTGCAAACAGGCATGACCGCCAAGGTTGTGGAAAATGCGCTGCCCAGATGCAATATCCGGTTTGTTCCCGCCAGAGAGGCGCGCGGAGCAATTGAGGCTTACCTGAGAGTTTTGCGCGACTTTTCGCCTGAGGCGATAGGAGGCCGCCTGCCCAGTGAAGATTTTTACCTCCAAAGATAAACTTTACACCGCGGGAGCCGTTCTGTGTCTCCTGATCATCTGGGAGGTTATTGCCAGGATAGTGGGGGCGAGGATTCTGCTTCCTCCCCCCGGCGAAACATTGAAGGAACTTGTCTTTATCATCCATTCAGAGAACTTTTGGCCGGCGGTAATCAATACCATAACCAGAAGTCTGGTTGGGTTTGGCCTGACGTTTTTGACGGCGGCAGTCTTTGCGGTGCTGGCAGGGCTATGGAAGCCCCTGCACTACCTGTTCAACCCGCTGGTGGTGATAACTAAGGCGGCCCCGCCCATCTCCGTAATTTTGCTGGCACTGATCTGGCTTGGTACGGAAAAAGCGCCTGTGCTGGTTGGATTCCTGGTTATTTTCCCGATTATTTACACCAACATTATCACCGGGGTAGATAATGTCGAACCCAAGTTGATTGAGATGGCTGCCATGTATAAGGTCCGCAGACGGAGGATGATTTTGGATGTCTACCTTCCTGCGGTTATGCCGTATGTTCTGGCAGCCTGCTCAACAGCACTGGGGCTTAATTTGCGGGTGGTTATCATGGCTGAGGTGTTAAGTCAGCCTCCCGTGTCAATGGGATCAAGCCTGCAGTCGGCGCGGGTATTTCTTAACACAGCGGGGGTTTTTGCCTGGACGACTGTGGCGGTGGCCTTAGCAGCTCTGTTTGATAGCGGTGTTTTTTTCCTTAAGAAAAAGGTGGAAGCCTGGAAATGAGGGATAGCTGTGCAGGATGCGCTGTGGGTCACAGACCTGACAAAAGAGTTCAAGGGCGAAAAAGGCTGTAATGCCTTAAAGGTGTACGATAAATTCAGTCTTGTCATACCCGAAAAAAAGGTCACATGCCTGATGGGTCCTTCAGGGTGTGGCAAAACAACCTTCCTGAATCTGGTCAGTGGATTAATCGAGCCGGATAACGGCGAACTGAAAGGGTTTGCCGGGAAGACGGTTTCTTATCTGTTCCAGGAGCCAAGGCTGTTACCCTGGAAAACTGTCTGGCAGAATATTGCGTTTGCCATCCGCGATATTTATCCCAAAAAACAAAGAGCAGAGATAATCAACAGATATCTTAAAATGGTGGACCTGCATAATTTCAGGAATTATTGGCCGGAGAGGCTAAGCGGCGGGATGAAGCAGAGAGTCAGCATCGCCCGTGCTTTCGTCTTCCCTTCCGATCTGCTGTTAATGGATGAGCCTTTTAAGGGACTGGATCTGCAACTTAAAATCTCATTGCTGGATTCCTTCACCGCGATATGGAAGCAAGACCTGCGGACAGTCATTTTTGTTACGCATGACATGGATGAAGCTCTTTATCTGGGTGACAGGATTTATGTTTTAAGCGGGTTGCCGGCCAAGGTAAACAAGTCGCTGCAGGTTACGATTCCCCGGGAAGAAAGACGCTACGCCGAAGGCAGGCTGAGA
>DMPF01000134.1:741-4360 GCA_003456095.1 Bacillota bacterium | reverse complement strand
GGCATGGTCATCCCGCCGAAAACCCGCGGGGCTCCCACTACCTTGGTGTTATCTCTTACCGTGGTCTTGACTTCCCTGGCCAGCCAGCCGACCCGGTTAAATTCGGGGACGACTATTGCTTTACATTTATCAGTCAGCGCCTTGATCTCCTCAGTGGGGAAGGGGCGGAGGCATTTGATTTTGATCATCCCTACGTTAATTCCCTCAGCCGCCGCTGCCGCCATTGCCTCCCTGCATTGCGACACCGCAGTGCCGCAAGCAATCAACAGGATATCCGCTGTTTCGTTGACTGTTTCCACCAGGCCTTCCAGATAGTGCTCAATATAGCGCCGAGCCCGATCTGCCGCGGCCAAAACCTCCTGCTGCCAGGAAGCGTGGCAGGCATAGCTGATAAAGTTGCTTTTCATCACAAATGGATCCCGCATCTGCCGTATCGGCACGTTTTCCATATCCATCACCGGAACAGGCGCACTATAGGGATTATAAGGGGGTAGTTTCAGATCTTCCGGCGTGATCCTTACCTCGTCGCGGGTATGGGTGACAAAAAAACCGTCAACAAATACACCTACCGGAATATGCACATCAGTATGTTCCGCTACCACAAAAGCTTTGAGGACCATATCGTAAAGATCCTGGTTATTTTCCGCATGGAACATAATGATCCCCGTATCCAGCATATAGGCCATTTCAATCGTGTCGGGCTGGATACTAAGGGGTGAGTTAATGCCCCTTGTGAAAAAAGCGCAGACTATGGGCAGCCGGGCGCCGGCCCAGGCTGGGAACATTTCAAAGGCCCGCATCGTTCCCGGCCCGCCTGTGGCGGTAAAAACGCGCACACCGCCCATCGATGCTCCTGACACCTCTGCCATGACCGAAAACTCGTTTTCGCCGCGGAAATAGTCCTTCAGGTAACCCTCTGCGTAGGTATCGCCCACCAGGTGCATGCTCTCCGACTGGGGAGTTATCGGGTAAGCGATAGCCATATCCACATTGGCCCGCTTGATTGCTTCGTTGACGGCTTCGCTGCCGGTGATAAAGTGTTTTGTCCTTTCACTCTGAAAAAACAGATAATCAGGATTTGCCAATTTTTGCGTAATCACCGGCTACACCTCCCTTTTTTTGTTTGATTAGTTCTGTTAGTTTTTTTATCTCAGCCAATCCCATCCCCCTAAAAGTGATCATGGCGTCTTCATGTCCCACCTCGGCGCAGAAAGCGATGGTATAGCAGTTGGTTCCGCCCCTGATTATTTTCAGGGCCAGGTTTGCATAGTGGCAGTGTACACCAACAAATACGCAGACGTCGATTTTGTTGTGCCAGATAGTCAAGTTGGGATGGTTTGGATTGATCTCCTCGGCAGGGTTGATCATCGGGTACTTCGGCCGGTAATCAGGCATGGGAATAATACCCGCATTCAATTCCTTTGCCAGTTCACAAATGGCCTGCCCTTTCTCCACTATCCCTTCTTTCCAGTTCCACAACAGCAGCGGTCCTGGGAAAAAATAGGGATTTTTGGCTTGCAAAAGCTTATCCGCCGCCTTTTCCATGGCTTCGTCAAGGGAAACAATTACCCCCTCCACCAAAGCCTCCTCGCTATTACGGGGAAGGATTATACCCATGCTGGCTGCTGCTGGAGGCAAAAAACATTCGGGGCCGGGTAAAACATGGTAAGCTTCGTTCATCTGTTACTCCTCCATTAACAAAATTTTATTTAAAAAATTGCGCCTCATGGGCGCTTCTCTCTATAATAAACATAATAAATCTATTATGCAAAAAACATCGGCAAAAAGTCAAGCCTGCCGGAGCGCGGGTACATATTTTTTTTGCCCTTTCCGCCCCATTGCCTACCAGCCGGCAGTCAAGACAGTGCCGTATTTTTCTGCCGCCCCCCGCTGGATCCGCAGCTTCCAGCTGCGCAGTTCAAGGGCAGCCAGAATTTTTGCCGCAGCCTGCTGCGGGTCTGTTTCCCAGATAAAATAGCCGCCGTACACATCCTGGGCAATCTGCAGAAGCAGGCTGTTGACCAGTTCGCTGCCGGAAACCGGCGGAATTACGCCCACATGGACCGGTAGGCCCATGGCCACATTCCAGCAGCCAATGGAAAGTGACTTTTCCGTCATCGCTTCCGGCGCGCTTGCGGCAAACGGGACCTTGGGCAGGTCAACCCCCATCTCCGTTGCCATGGCGATAGCCAGATCGGCAGCTCGTGTATTATCCACACAAGAGCCCATATGGAAAATCAGGGGCAATCCTGACGACATTTTATGCCCATTGGCCGACTGCAAACGGGCAAGAAAAGATTTAAGCCCCTCGCCCGCATAATGATCCACTGCCGCCGGCGTCAGCAGGCCCAGTTTGGCAAACGCTCCCGCTGCGCAGCCTGTAGCCAGCATAAGGACGTTTTCTTTGGCCAGCTCCCTGGCGATCGTCAGGTAATTGTAATCCTGTGTCCCTTTCAGATTATTGCATCCGGCAAAGAGCAACACGCCCCGCAGTTCACCGCGCTCAAGCGCGTCTGTCAGCACCTTTACGGGACGGTCAGGCTCAATCGCGGCGAACAGCTTAAAAAGCGCCTCCAGGCTAAAACCGGCGAACACCTTGCTTTTGATCGGCGGGACAAAGCATGCGGATCCGGCCCGCTCCCGGAAAGCGGCTACAGCGAGGCGTATGATCTCCTTGGCCTTTGCTCTCCCGTCATCCGGTGAAAAATCGATGAAATGGGAGCCGGGGATGCGCGCATTTTTCGCCGTGGTAACGACCTTCGTTTTAAAACATGCGGCGGCAGCCTGTATGCTGGGCATGATACACTGCACATCCACCACCATGCAGTCCAGCGCACCGGTCATAATCGGCAGCTCCTGTGAGATTACATTCGTCGCCAGGGGTACGCCCTGACGCATCAATACCTCATTGCCGGTACAGCAGACGCCGATCAGTTGAATCCCGGCGGCACCGGCAGCACGGGCCTCATCCTCCATCTCTGCCGCTGCCTGGACAACAATCTCCGAAAGAAGGGGATTATGGCCATGGAGCGCGATATTCACCTTGGCGGGATCAATAATGCCCAGGTTTGCTTCACTATAAACCGGGCCGGGAACGCCAAAAAGTATATCAGACAGATCCGTACCCAGGTGCATGCCGGCATAGTCAGCCAATCCGGCCTCCAGGGTCTTAAAGGCCAAGCTGACCGGATCAGCGTCCATTCCCATGTGCGTCTGTGAGCTGGCTGTCGCAATGGTGTCAAAAATGCCGGTAGGCATAGTATCTGTCTCAAAGAACTTGACTGCGCGTTCGGGAGTAACTGTTTTTTCCACCCACTGCAAATATCCGCCCCACAGGCGCGCGTAGTCCTGCATTCCCAAATTTACCAGTTCACCAAGGATCTGCAGATCGGTCCGCCCGGTTATGGCGATACCGTGCCTTGCGGCAACAGCGTGCAGTTTTTGCCTGTCTGTAACTTTATAGTCCGCAATATTGCCCTGCGCCACGTCTTTTGCCACAAGCAGGATATGCTTGGCATGGTCCGCGTGCGCCGCAGCACCGCTCAACACCGACCTGAGCAGGTTGCGTGCCACAATGGTATGAGCTGCCGCACCGCAGACACCTTTTGGCACGGCAGCG
>DMPF01000134.1:0-427 GCA_003456095.1 Bacillota bacterium | reverse complement strand
ACCTTTTGGCACGGCAGCGCTGATACGGCACGGACCTTGAATGCAGATACGGCAGCAAACACCGTCGTCGCCCGATTTGCACTGGGGCTGCTGCGCCAGAAAGCGGTCATAAGCGGTATTGCACGGCTGCGGCCTTGCCAGCATCGCCTGCACTGCGGGATCGGCGGACCTCTGCCGGTCCACAGCCAGCGCCGCGGCAGACGCCACCGCCTCCCGGTGGAGATGGCCGGCAAAATGGAGGATCGTATCTTTCAGCTCCCGGTCCATTTTCATGCTGCCAGTGCATGGGTAAGCATGCCATTTTTGTCCGACAAATTCAGCCAGATTATCATCATCCGGCACACCGGCAAGGTTCAGAAATGCAGTGGAAAAGCTGTATCCGGCATTCGCGGATACGGAACGGGAATTCAATGCCTCGACCGACGCG
>DMPF01000192.1:1189-5848 GCA_003456095.1 Bacillota bacterium | reverse complement strand
TGTGGATGCTTTTGACAGGTTTTTTGCCAAACATAAAAGTTTTCTTAAAATAGCTTTGCAAAGCGGCAAAGGCGCTATCGCTTCCCTTTTTCGCAAGTAGGGAACACGGGCGGGCACAAAAGATCCGCGCGGCGGTATTGGCCGCTGCGCATTCTTACTTAAGGAAAGGGGTCAATATTTCAAGTTGAAAGGCGATCAGGAATTTGTCAAAGAAGTGACATCCCAAATGGTGGATTTTTCCCAGTGGTACTTGGATGTGGTTTTAAAAGCGGAGCTGATGGATTATGCTCCGGTAAAGGGCTGTATGGCCATCCGCCCTTACGGTTACGCCATCTGGGAGCATATTCAGCAGCTACTGGGGGAACGGATCAAGGCTACGGGGCATAAGAACGCTTATTTCCCCCTTTTCATACCCCAATCACTGCTGCAAAAAGAAGCGGACCATGTGGAAGGGTTTGCTCCCGAGGTAGCCCTTGTTACCCGGGGCGGCGGCGAAGAACTGGCGGAAAAGCTGGTGGTGCGTCCTACATCGGAAGCGATTATCTGCAGCATGTATGCCAAATGGGTGCAGTCATGGCGGGACCTGCCCCTGCTCATCAATCAATGGTGCAACGTAGTGCGCTGGGAGAAGAATACCCGTCCTTTTCTGCGTACTTCCGAGTTTCTCTGGCAGGAAGGGCACACGGTTCATGCCACTGAAGCGGAGGCGGAAGAAGAAACCCTGAAAATGCTTGGCGTCTACAGGGAATTTGTGGAAAATGAGCTGGCCATACCGGTGATTGCCGGGCGCAAGACAGAAAAGGAAAAATTTGCCGGTGCGCTGCGCACTTATTCCATAGAAGCTTTAATGAGTGACGGGCGGGCGCTGCAGGCGGGGACATCGCACAACCTTGGCCAGCATTTTGCGCGTGTATTTGGGATTCAGTTCCAGGATAGGGATGACGAGCTAAAGTATGCCTGGCAGACCTCCTGGGGGGTCTCTACCCGCCTTATCGGTGCTTTGATCATGGTTCATGGGGATGACCGGGGACTGAGAATGCCGCCACGGGTAGCCCCCGTGCAAGTAGTGATTATTCCCATTATCATGAAGAAGAAACGGGAGGAGGTGCTGGCCAAGGCAAGGGAGCTGATGCAGCGTTTTGCCGGCACACTGCGCCTGGAACTGGATGAGCGGGAGGGGTATTCTCCGGGATGGAAGTTCAACGAGTGGGAGATGAAGGGAGTGCCCCTGCGCCTGGAGGTGGGCCCCCGGGATCTGGAAAACGGCGGCGTAACAGCGGTGCGCCGTGATACGGGAGAGAAAAGTTTCGTGCCGGAAACAGAGTTGGAACAATGCCTGCCCATGTTACTGCGGGAGATCCAGGAGGGACTCTTCCAGCAGGCACTGCGGTTTCGCCGGGAGAATACACGCTACGCCGAAAATTTCGGGCAATTCAAGGAGATCGTCGTGGAGCAGAAAGGTTTTGTCCTTGCCCACTGGTGCGGCGAAGCTGGTTGTGAGGAAAGGATCAAGGAGGAGACCAAAGCCACGATTCGCTGTCTCCCCTTGGAGGAGATGGATGGCGGCAAGGTTGAGGGGCCGTGCATCTGTTGCCTTAAGGGCCGGGGCAAAATAGTCTATTTCGCCCGCGCCTATTGAGAACATGGCATATATTTGATTCAGTTCACTTTAAAAAACGCCGTCAGCATGAGCAATTTAATGAAATACCACGCAATAAGCGAAAAACATCCTGCCAGTTGCCCGCACATTACTGCAAATATTAAATATTTCGTACTATGGTGAGTGTTATCTTTTGCTAAGGGTAAATGGCCGTGCTATAATCAAAATAGCGCCTCAATTCGCCTAATTGCAGCTTACTATTTGCCATGATAAAAACCGCTTGAAGGCGATGAACGATATGCTGTGATAACGTCCAACGGTTTTATCATATCAAATTTTAGGTCAAGGAGGGCTGTGCGATGGCTTTTGATGCGGTAAAAAAAATTGCGGCAGGCTATGCTCTGGATAAGGCAATTGAGTATATAACCAAGGATCCGGAAAAGAACCTGATTACCCTGATGGATTTTGTTGAAAAAGTTGCCATTACGCCTGAACACAAGATAGCCGTAAGTAAACTTAAAGAGCATTTTCAAAACAGTCCGCAAATAATGGAGCAAACCCGGCGCGTAGCCACCAATTCCAAAATGCTTTACAATTTATTTAACTCCTATGTAATCCATGCAACTTTGCTGGGCAAACCCAAGCGGGAAAAAATTGCCGCTACGCTTGAGGTGAACGTACCTATGGCAATTCTCATAGATCCGACGGCGGCGTGCAACCTGCGTTGTGACGGCTGCTGGGCCGGTGAGTACCGCAAAGCGGACCATCTGGAGCCGGAGCTTTTCCACCGTATTATCAATGAGGCTAAAGAACTGGGAATATATTGGTTTGTTCTCTCCGGCGGTGAGCCGTTTTGCTATCCCTACCTTTTTGATGTAATTGCGGAACAACATGATTCAGCTTTTATGGCATATACGAACGGGACGCTTATTGATGAAAGGGCTGCCGATCGACTGGCCGCACTGGCCAACCTTTCTCCTGCTTTTAGCCTGGAGGGGTGGCGCGAACAGACGGATGGGCGCAGGGGTGAGGGCACTTTTGACAAAATAATCAGGGCCATGGATCTGTTGCGGGAGCGTGGGGTTTTTTTTGGGTTATCGGTTACTTCGATGCGCAATAATATTCATGAATTATTCAGTGATAATTTTATAGACTTCCTGGTGGAGAAGGGCGCCACCTATATGTGGTCTTTCCATTATATCCCTGTAGGCCGGAATCCGAACATGGATCTTATGCTTACCCCTGAACAGCGCCGCTGGATGATCGAAAGGGTAAGGGAGCTGCGGCGGACAAGACCCATCTTTATCGCGGACTTCTGGAATGACGGTGAATACACCGGCGGGTGTATTGCCGGTGGAAAGCAGTATTTTCATATTAATGCCGCCGGTGATGTGGAGCCATGTGCGTTTGTCCATTTTGCTGTCGATAATATAAAAAACAAAAGCCTGAAGGATGTTTTGCAAAACCCCTTCTTTAAGGCATACCAGCGAAAGCAGCCATTTAATGAAAACCACCTCGCACCATGTCCCATTATTGATGCGCCCGCTTCGTTGCGCATCATGGTCAGTGAATGCCGCGATTATCCCACCCATACGGGGGCGGAGCATCTGTTGCAAGGGGATGTGGCGGAAAAACTCGATCTCCTGTCCGGCAGGTGGCGTGCCGTCGCCGACGATTTCAAAGCTGCCGGGTTACCCCGGCTTTAAAAAGGGGATGGGGCTTTTTTGTCAGGATGAAGGACAACACGACGGGCGGTTACATTAATCTGAAAAATTTGCAGTCCGGTCATACATTCCAGTTTGTGTTTAACTTCAAGCTGAAGATTTTTCAGCAGGCGGGGAAAGAAATGGTCGGGTCCGTATGACAGGGCGACATCCAGGTTAATGATCATACCCTTGCGACTGATGGTGACAGATACCTTGTTGCAGCGGACAATTCCGGTCATTTTTTCTGCTTCATAAGCAGCGATCTGCTCCAGGACATGCTCAGAGATGTAATAGCTTCCCAGAGTACTGTAAAGGGGACGGACAATGGATTGCTCAGCCTGACGTATACGGGCGGGATGATTCTTTCCGCCTCGTAAAAAAGAGTTGATGGAATCCAGAACGTAGCCGGGAAAATCCCGTTCCAGGGCAAAGGTGGGAATGGGGATGACATGGCGATTTTCTTTTTTACGTATTTCGACGGCCTTAGCTATGGCGGCTGGAGTGGAGATCTCCTTAATGCGGAAGAACCTATGGACAGGGGGCAGTTCCAGGCGGTTGACAATTTTGGAGATCATACGTTCGGAGATGCCCAGTATGAGGATACTTTGGGGCTGAACCTCATTTATTGCTTTTCGCACCTGCGTTGCGTGTTCCGGATCCAGGAAGATAGCTCTTTTCGTGGCGGCCATCCTGGTTGTTTCCCGTTTGGCGGAGCGGCCGGCCAGAATCCTGTTTCCGCCGATAAAAACGCCGTCATCGATAATATAGTCAATTCCCTCCCGGTAAGCCAGCAAGGCTGAGTAGTGACTTTTTCCTGTCCCGCTCGATCCAATCAGCGCGTATATTTTCACCATTTTCTCTCCCTTACGCAAAAAATTTCGGGACACAATGAAATTTTCAGGCCCGCATCCCGGGTGCAAGACCATATTGCATTATATCTCAGCCTGCATTAAAATATATGGCAATGAGCTGTTTTAAAAGCTGCGGAACGCCGGGGGAGGGGGTGAGCTTTTTTGTCTTTGCCGGATCTGCTGTCCCTTGTTTTTCTTATAACAAGCGCGGTCTATTTTTTCTTCGGGATAATGGTGCTCTCCTACAACAGCAGGTCTGCCCTGCACCGCGTACTTTTTTGCAGCTTTCTTTGCCTTGCCTGGTGGGCCTTTGCCTTCACCATTGCCAACAATGCTCCGTATTACGAAACCGCCCTATTATGGCGCCGTCTCGCCTCAGCCGGATGGGGCATTTATTACAGCCTGTTTTTACACTATATCTTGATCCTGACGGAAAGGCAAGCCCTGCTGCAAAAATACTGGCTCTATCTGCTTTTATACCTGCCGGCTGCCCTGAATGTTT
>DMPF01000192.1:0-871 GCA_003456095.1 Bacillota bacterium | reverse complement strand
GCCGGCTGCCCTGAATGTTTTCCTCTACGGTATATTTAACCAGACAGCCCAGGTTTCTTACTACCTGTTCAAGACCCCGGCCGGATGGGTTAATATGGCAGGAATAACTGCTTTGGACATGGCCCACTTTGCCAGCTATATTGGTTTTACCCTCGCTGGTATTATTTTCCTGCTCCATTGGGGCCTGACCGCGCAGGAACGAACCAAAAGAAAAATAGCGTTACTTATCGGCTGCTCTATTATTTTGGCCCTGATTATCGGCACCCTGACGGAACATCTCCTCAGCGCGCTTTTCCGGATTAATTTTCCCCAGTTGGGGCCGACAGTGATCATGATCCCCGCGCTCGTCATGTTATATTGTATCAGACGCTATGCTTTGATGCGGCAAATACCAGAGGATATGCACACGGCGAGAAATCAGATGCTGAGCGGCTATGTTCAGGCAAGATTATTTTTTTATCTGGCCATGTCAGCCTTTTTCGGCAGCATTGTCGGTTTTATGGTGCTGTTTTTCGAAAATCATGCTTCCCTGACAGTCACGCTGATCCTTTGCGCTGTGCCTGCGGTGGCGGGAATAATCCTTTATGCGGCAACAAACCTTAACCTTAAAATAGAACATAAAGATATCATTGCCGGCGTTGTCATGGCAGCAATATTGCCTGTATTGACGGTGCTTGTCTATGAGTATACAACCGTACACTTATGGAATTTGCCAATCATCTTCGTGCTATTTGCGATTGTATTCAGTAACATAAAAATAATTGTCTTGACGGGGGCAGCCGTATTGTTTTCATTAATTTGGGCCTGGATTCAAACTCCTGTCCTGCTGCTGATATTCACCAGGGTGGACCATGCGATCAGAATGGTTATA
>DMPF01000234.1 GCA_003456095.1 Bacillota bacterium | reverse complement strand
CGGAGTAGTATGGATCCAGATAATACCAAAGACAAGCCTGCCAGCAGCGCGTATAGGCGCTGCGCCAGAGGGATCCGAAATTCCAGATCTCCAGGCCGCTGTAGCCGCTTTCCTCCCAGCAGTCCCATGGAAAGTGGCGCCCGCCCATAAAGGCGGGATTACTTTTCTCCACCGGATGAGCCAGGTAGCCGAAGCCTCCCTGCTCCCTGACGGCGGCGATAACGTTGCAGGGGTTTTCATCGTCGGGGGGGATGGACGTGTTGACGTCAAAGGCAATATAGTGGTTTTTGCTTATGTTCACCTCTGTGCCCACAAGCACAAGTACGCCCCCGTGCCATCCTTCCAGCCCTGCTTCCCGCGCCGCCAGCGTATTGTGGTCAGTGATGCCGACAAAATCAAGCCCCGCTTCCCGGGCCGCCGCGGCAATCCGGGAAACGGAGCCTTCCCCATCGGAAAAGGTGGAATGTATATGCAGGTGGCCCGTGTATTCAAAATAATCCAAAGCGCAAGCCTCCAACAGCCGGATTATAATTTTACTTTAATTATAAATATGACGAATACGCGGCAGCCATGTTTTTACCGGTAATCAGTGTTCCCCGCAGCAGCTCCAGGTATTCCAGCGCCTTGCCCGTACCCCGGGCCACACAGCTAATGGGGTCATCGGCAAGGTAAGCGGGCAGACCGGTCTCGCGGGAGATGAGCTTATGCAGCCCTTCGAGCATGGCGCCGCCGCCGGTGAGGATGATTCCCTTCTCCATGATATCGCCGGCCAGTTCCGGGGGGGTCCGTTCCAGCACCTGGTGCACTCCTTTGACAACCATCTGCAGCGACTCTTTAACGGCCTCAATTACCTGGGCCGTATTCACATCAAGGGAACGGGGCAGGCCGTTTACCAGGTCACGACCCCGTACCGTCATGGTGGCAGCACGGATGCCGGGGAGGGCCGCGCCCACTTCGATCTTCAGCAGCTCCGCCGTACGCTCGCCGACCAACAGGTTATGTTCCCGGCGCAGGTAGCGGATAATGGCTTCGTCAAAGTTGTCCCCGCCTACGCGCACGCTGCTGGAAACGACGGCTTCTCCCATGGAAAGGACAGCAATATCGCAAGTCCCGCCGCCGATATCCACAATCATATTGCCGCTCGGCGCAAAGATCTCCAGCCCCGCTCCCAGCGCCGCCGCCCGTGGTTCTTCCATGAGGTAGGCCTCACGTGCCCCGGCGCGGATAATAGCCTCAATTACCGCTTTTTTCTCCACCGTGGTGGTCTCCACGGGAATACAGACGACCACGCGGGGGCGGAGGAAGCGCCGGGCCCCGCAGACCTTGCCGATAAAGTACCGCAGCATAATCTCTGTCACCGTAAAGTCGCTGATCACGCCTCCGCGCAGCGGGCGGATCGCCATTATGTTTTCCGGTGTGCGGCCCAGCATGGTATGAGCCTGCTCGCCCACAGCCAGCACTTTACCCGTCTTCTGCTCGATCGATACTACAGATGGCTCATTGAGCACAATGCCCCTGCCCTGCATATAAACAAGCACGGAAGTCGTCCCCAGGTCCACCCCCAGATCCGCGGCCAAGACCAAATCCAGTTCCTCCCTTCTTCAATGCGGGTTTTAATGCCGTTTTTTATGGGTGCTCGTCCATCTTTACCGCTGTCCAAATTTCGCCATCGTTACCACGATTTCCTTTTTCTTATCGGGACACAATGAAAATTATTGATTTTCTCCCAGAATTTTTGCGAAGTCCCGCAGGGTGGTAGTGGGGTGAATGATCTGCCGCTGTAGGAGGAAGAGGTTGTCCCCCGAAGCGATATTACCACGGCGGATCGTAAAGGCCATTTTATAGCCCGTTTCTTGGAGGATCCGGATCGCTTCATGGCTCCAAACGCCGAACGGATAAGCGAATGCGAAGCAATCAAGCAGCTCACGGGAAAGACGCAGATCCTTGCGGAGCTGATCCTCCGGCGTAACGAGAATGGCCGCCCTGACCCCTTTATAAAAATGGAGGGCATGGGAATGGCTGTGGTATTCGAATACGTCGGCCGCCGCCGCCATTAAAGCCCACCCCATGTGCGGCAGCCAGGGATGGTAGTTTTCGATGTGGGAAGTGATGGGAAACTGCACGGCACGGAAGCGGTACTGCCGCAAAACGGGAACGGCATAATCATAGTTGCTGCGGTAACCGTCATCAAAGGTGATGACGACGCTCCGCTCCGGCAGGTCCTTTTGCCCCCGGATAAATAGGTAGAGGTCGGCAAGGGTGACGGTGTGATAACCGTTTTTAAAGAGAAAGTCCATCTGCTGCTGAAAATCTTCCACGGAAACGATCGCGCCGTTTCTGCCGTCGTGCTCCGCGGCGGGCAGCAGGTGGTGATAGAGAAGGACCGGCACACTGCACGCTTTGCGGGTGAAGGCGAAGGGGATGCTGGGCGGCAGCGTCTCCGCAAGGGAACGAAAGAGGTGGATGCGAACCGGGCCATTTTCCGGCCCGGTTCTGTCCCAGTGAAGACGGTAGCCGCACAGTTCCAAAAGAAAGCGTAATGGAAAATAAAGGGTTCCGTTATGCGTAAAGGTAGCAGCAGGCAGAGCGGCGATTGTATTGTTAAGATAAAAGACTTCCGTCCCCCCCTCCAGCAGCAGTTGTATCTCCGGCAGCGGCTCCATCCCCGGCAGCACCGCCCAGACACGAAGGCGATTAAAATGGTGAATATAGCCGGGTTCTGCCCCCAGGGCCGTAAATATTTCCCCAAACGGCCCGTAGGTTATGCCGCTTCGCAACAGGAGCGGATTTGCCAGGGGATAGGCCTTTCCACCCATATATAAAATAATGGATGGCGCTGGCGCAGCGCCTGGCGCGGGGGCGGCCGGCGCCGTGCCGCCGAAACCCACACCTCCGCGCCCCGCCTGCGCCAGGCCGGATGCCGGAAAAAGGATTGCCAAGCTGAGCAGCAGCAGCACTGAAAAGCAAAACAAGATTGATTTTCTGTCAGATCTGAGCGCCATAGCCGCGGCCCTCCGCTGATTTGCCGTGTGGGAATGTATTTCCAGGTGAGCAGTTATTTTCCATAAATGCATTACGGCAATTATAACAAATAATAAGAAACAGGATAGAGGCCATAAATAAAAAATAACGCATGGGGAACTAAATCATCTCGCGGCGGGCTTCCAATGCCCGTTTTAAAGTCAGCTCATCGGCGTACTCCAGGTCGCCGCCCACGGGCAGACCAAAGCCGATACGCGTCACCTTTACGCCCAGGGGACGAGCCGCTTGCGCCAGGTAATAGGCGGTGGCATCCCCCTCCACGTTGGGATTGGTGGCGATGATCATCTCTTGTACTCCGCCCTTCTCCAACATCTGTAGCAGCAGGGGTATTTTCAGCTCCGCCGGTCCGCGCCCTTCCACGGGGGAGAGGGAACCGTGCAGGACAAAGTAACGCCCCCGGAACTCGCCGCTTTTCTCGATTACCGGAATATCCCGGGGCTCTTGGACAATACAAAGTAGGGAGATATCGCGGCGCGGGTCCCGGCAAATGGGGCAGGTTTCCTCCTCCGCAAGATTGCGGCAGGAAACGCACTGGCGCACACGTCTGCGGGCTTCCGTCAGGGCGCGGGCAATCTCCTCCGCCTCGCCTTCCGGCAGGGAAAGGATGTAATAGGTCAGGCGCAGGGCCGTTTTAGGCCCGATGCCCGG
>DMPF01000108.1 GCA_003456095.1 Bacillota bacterium | reverse complement strand
TTTTATTTATAACGGCGCGGGGCAAGAAAATCAGCCCCAAGACGCCCGGTCAGAAACGTTATCTGGAAGCACTGCGTCAGCATGATATTGTTTTTGGCATCGGACCCGCCGGTACAGGAAAAACTTATTTGGCGATGGCCATGGCTGTATATGCCCTGAAAAACAAAATCGTGCAGCGGCTTATTCTAACCCGCCCGGCAGTGGAGGCGGGAGAGCGGCTGGGGTTTCTTCCCGGCGATCTCCATGAGAAGGTGGACCCTTACCTGCGCCCTCTCTACGATGCCCTTTATGATCTGATGGGTGTGGAGAATTTCTTAAAGTTTAAGGAAAAGGGTATTATCGAGGTAGCTCCCCTGGCTTATATGCGGGGCAGGACGCTGGATGATTCCTTTATCATTCTGGATGAAGCCCAGAATACCACTTCCGAACAGATGAAGATGTTTCTTACCCGCCTGGGCTTTGCTTCACGGGCTGCCATAACAGGTGACATCACCCAGGTGGACCTGCCTTCGGGCAAGTTTTCCGGATTGATTGAAGTTATGCATATTTTGCGGGATGTCAAAGGGATCGAGTTTGTGCAGCTCAGCGATCAGGATGTGGTGCGCCACAGCCTGGTGCAGAAGATTGTCAGGGCTTATGCGGAATACAGGCAGCAGAACCAGGATGCGTGAGTAGAAGGAAAAGCAGGAATATATGACAAAAAAAGACAGTAAAAAAAATTATAAATACTACCTGCACCGTTTATTTTTGTTTACAGGCAATAATATGATCCGTCGATTGCTTTTTGTGGCGGGAATTTTTATTGCTGTTTACCTGCTCCTATTTTTTACCATGTTGCCGCCGGATGTAGCGATGGAATTGGGAATGCCCAGCCCCCAGACCGTTTATGCGCCGCGCGAGGCCATTGATTCTTATTCCACCAGCAGGTTAAAAAAAGAGGCGGCCAGGGCGGTGCCGCATGTATATGATCATATACCCGCTATGATGGAAGAAGGCAGGGAAGCAATCCGCTCTTTTTTTCGGGAGGTAGTGCTGGCGCGGGGCCTGGACGAAGAGGAAGAGAAGTTGGCCCAGTTAAAACAAAATTTGGCGGTGGAGATCCAAGACGATTCATTGCGGGCCCTGTTGCTGCAGAGCGATGAAAATTTAAACGACCTTCAGCGTCGTGTGGAACGGTTTTTCCATGAAATCATGATCCAGGGCATTAAAGAAGACGGTGAGCAGGCAGCAGTAAGGCAGCTCAGGCAAGAGATCAACCTGCTGCCCTTCAGCCCGGAAATCAGGCTCGGCATGGAAAGGCTGTTTATCCCCTTAATTCAGGCCAATATGATCTACAATGAGGCGGCGACAGAGGCCGGTCGGAGGGCGGCCGAGCAGGCTGTGGAACCGGTGCGCATCTTGAAAAATTCCCTGATTATTCAGGAGGGAGAAAGGGTTACAGATAAGCATATTGCCCAGCTTGAATCCTTGGGCTTGCTCGCCTCCCCGTTCCATATCAGCGGTTATTTTGGCCTTTTACTGATCTTAATCCTTGTTTTTTTTGTCGTCATCTATTATATTTATCTTTTTAACCAGGAAATTTACGAAAATGCTACCTATATTTCCCTTTTGGGCCTTGTTGTCATACTTACGCTGCTCTTGGGGCTGGCGGCCCGTTATTTTTCCGGATATCTCATTCCGGTAGCCATGGGTGCCATACTGATAACGGTTTTTTTCGATTCCCGTCTGGCAGTCCTTTTCAACATTGTGCTGGCACTTTCCCTCGGCCTTTTAGTTGACGGGGAGATGAGGTTTTTCCTGGTAACCGTGCTGGGCGGGCTGGCAGCCATTTATGCTGTTTCGCGGCTGAAGCAGCGCTCCGACCTTGCCAGGGCTGGATTATTTGTTGCCGCCATGAATATGCTGGCTATCATCGCCATTTTTATGTTGGACCGGGGATTTCGCTTCGAGTATGATTACCTGCGTGAGTTCGGCATCGCTCTTATTGCCGGTATCGGCAGCGGCCTCTTTTCCGCCGTGATGGCGATCGGACTGCTGCCTTTCCTGGAGAGCGCCTTTGGTCTTACTACGGCCGTTACCCTGCTGGAGTTGGCCGACCCTGGTCGTCCCCTGCTGCGGAAGCTGCTTATGGAGACACCGGGCACTTACCATCATAGCATTCTTGTGGGTAATCTGGCAGAAGGGGCTGCCGAAGTCGTTGGTGCCGATCCCCTTCTTTCCCGCGTTGCCGCTTTTTATCACGATATCGGTAAGGTGCGCCGGCCACATTTTTTTGTGGAGAACCAGTTCGGCGGAGATAACCCCCACAACAATATTTCGCCCAATCTCAGTGCCCTCATTATCCGCTCCCATGTAAAAGACGGCCTGGAACTGGCCCAAGAGGAAAAACTGCCTCTGCCCGTTAAAGAAATTATCGCGCAACATCACGGCAATAGTTTAATCTCATTTTTCTACCAGAAGGCGGTGGAGCAGAGTGAAAACAAGGGGAAAAACATGCAAGCGCCGGGTGAAGACGAGTTTCGCTATGAGGGACCGCTGCCCCAAACAAAGGAAGCGGCAATTATCATGCTGGCCGACGCGGTGGAGGCGGCTGTGCGCTCCCTCGCCCATCCGGCTGCCGGCAGGATAGAAGGGATGATCCGGCGTGTCATTAAGGAAAAATTAAATGACGGCCAGCTCGATGAGGCGCCATTGACGCTGAAAGACCTCGATCGGATCGGCGATACCTTTGTCCGTATCCTTTCGGGATTGTTCCACCAGCGTATTGAATACCCGGAAAAAGAGCTGCGCGCCGGTCTAGAGAGGGAGAGAAACAAAAATGGCAGTGTTGGTAAACAACCTACAAGATCAAATTTCCGTTCCCGATGAACTGGTTTCCTTTTTGGAGAAGATTGGTGCATTTGTACTTCGCCTGGAAGGAGCAAAGGCGGAGGGTGAGGTAAGTATCGTCCTTGTGGACAACAGCCATATCCACGAGCTTAATCTGACATACCGGGGGAAAGATGCCCCTACGGATGTGCTCGCTTTTAATCTTCAAGGCGGTGGCGTTGCGCTGGAAGAAGATGAGCTATTAGGGGATGTGGTCATCTCCATGGAAAAGGCTGAGGAACAGCGTATTGCGCTGGGACACACTTTAAAAAGAGAAGTTGCTTTTCTGGCTGTACATGGTATACTTCATTTATTAGGTTATGACCACGACACTGGCATTACGGAGCAGGAGATGAGCGAAAAACAGGAATTTATCCTGAAAAATTTCGCTCTCTAAAAAGAATATTTTATTATAGATAAATTCGAGGGGCTTTTTTTATGAAGTTTAACACAAGTACTATTGTGGACAACAGAATGCTTGTTCTGTTAGTTATTATTCTGATCATGAACACCTTACTGGTGGGTCTTAATTTCGTTATTTCTTACGCGCAGCCCGTGGCAGGGGAAAAGGACCTGTCATTTAACAAGGGAATCGCCCAGGACCTGTTGACGTATAGCCAGCGTCTGGCCCAGGATCTAAATGTACATGATCAAGCTGCGGTGCGGGAAACACTGGCCAATTTCAGTTATGAAATTGATCTGGCAAAAGACGGTGACGAGCTATCCCGTGTAATCTTTACACACAGCCGTCAGGTACAGGAGACAATCCTGCGGGAACAGGATGCACTTGTACGGGAAAAAATCCTTAACCTGATCAACCAGGATCCGGCGATGCAGCGGCAGGCGGAGAGGCTGGAGTTTACCCTGCACATCTCCACCAACGAAGGGGTGGACGCCGATCCGCCGCTTTTGTCTGGAGATGTGCTGACAGCGATCCATGAACTGTATCAAGGGGGAGGGTTGGCCCAGGAGCAGGTTTTTCGCATCGAGGTGGCAGAGGGCAGAAGTCGTATGCTTGTCCCCTACAGCCCCCTCGATTATATCCAGACTCTCACTGAGGAGATCGATTCGCTGCGGGTCAGCCTTCGTGAGGTGCGCATGGCGGCCGGGCTGGCAGAGATGTCCGGCAACGGGGTGGTGATCCGCCTTTACGATGTGCCCAACGGCTTTACCGTCGGCGGTATTATTCATGATTCAGACGTACGTGACGTGGTTAATGAGCTTTTTGCCGCCGGTGCCCGCGGGGTGGCCGTAGGAGGGCAGCGCCTCATCGCCTCATCGCCGATACGCTGTGTTGGCCCCACGATCAGGGTAAATCAAAAGGAGATTTCAGTCAATCCCGTAGTGATTGAGGCGATCGGCGATCCCGATGTCCTGGCCAGCGGTCTTGATATTGTCCGATTTTCATTCGAGTTCCATCGCGGTTTTCACTTTGAAATAGAGAAAAAAGAAGGCATGACCCTGCCTCCCTACCGTATCTAAGCTGGGATAGCCTGCAGGATAGCTTCAGGAAAGGAATCTGGCCGGATGGATTTGGATAAACTGCTTAACTTGGCCCGCAGCGCTCTGCCGGGCGCTTACGCTCCTTACTCGGGCTACCCTGTGGCGGCGGCGCTACTGACGGACGGTGGGGATGTTTTTACCGGGGTAAACGTGGAAAACGCTTCGCTGGGGCTTACTATCTGTGCGGAGCGGGCGGCGGTTGCTGCGGCCGTTGCCGGGGGACAGCGTCAGTTTTCGCATATTGCCGTCGTCGCGGGAGGGGAAAGCCTCCCCATACCCTGCGGCGCGTGCCGTCAGGTATTAGCTGAGTTTGCCCCCGCATTGCCGGTCATCGTCA
The DNA here is from genome assembly GCA_003456095.1 of Bacillota bacterium. GTDB lineage: Bacteria > Bacillota > Dethiobacteria > DTU022 > UBA8154 > UBA8154. The sequence goes on along the minus strand of DMPF01000108.1, from coordinate 4,325 downwards.
GCTCCCGTAATGAGGACGTGCGTGCCTATACACTGGCAGAACTGCTGCCCCATTCTTTTAGCCTGCCTGAAAAATCAGGATGAATAAATATAGAGCAGGGAAGCGATAAAGATAACAGATATTACGATTACCGTTGTGGTAAGGCTTGTGTAAGCATACAGGATGATGCCAAGGAAGAGGACGAAAAAAAAGATTACATTGATCAGTAGCGCCTTGCTTCCCTTGGCCTTCATTTCTTTTTTTGTCTGTTCTTGCATCTTCCTGCTCCCTTGCATTTATATGTTAATAGTCGTAAGCTAAAACTATTATAGCCTATACATTTGCTATAAGTAAAGAGGATACTACATGTTTGTATCGGGCTTCATCGCCGTGGTAGGGCGGCCCAATGTTGGCAAATCCACTTTGATCAACGCCCTTCTTGGACAGAAAGTGCTTATTGTATCGCCCCGGCCACAGACGACACGCAACCGTATCCATGCCATCTATACCGGTGAAGATGCCCAGCTTGTTTTTCTGGACACACCGGGAATTCATCACCCCCGCCACCGCCTTGGCGACTATATGCTGAAAGTGGCATTGGATGCTTTAAAAGAAGTGGACTTGATCCTCTTTTTGGTGGAAGCGGGCAGTTTGCCCGGATCCGGAGACAGGCAAATTGCCGCATTGCTGCAGCGGGTAAAGACCCCCGTGCTGTTGGTAATCAACAAAATAGATATGGCTGCCGGGGATTTTGCACAGCGTGTTTTACCCCGTTACGCGGAGCTGGCGGGATACCGGGAAATTTTCCAGGTTTCCGCACTGCAGGGCCATAATCTGGAACACCTGCGCCATGCCATTATCAGCCTCATGCCTGCCGGGCCCTGTTATTATCCGCAGGATATGCGCATAGACAGGCCTGAAGAATTTCTGGCAGCGGAGATCATTCGTGAAAAGATCCTGGAACAGACGTTTGCGGAAGTACCCCACTGCGTTGCCGTCCAGATCGCTGCCATGGAGGTGCGCCGCGAAGGGGGGCTGCTCCTGATCCGGGCGGAGATCTTCGTGGAAAAAGATTCGCAGAAAAAGATAATTATCGGCAAAGGGGGCGGTATACTCAAGCAGATAGGCAGCACAGCCCGTAAGGATTTGGAGAAGCTGCTGGGCAGCGCTGTTTTTTTGGACCTTTGGGTTAAGGTAAAAAAGGACTGGCGCAGCCGTGACAATATTCTGCGGCAGCTTGGTTATACTGAATAAATGCTCTGGCAGGAGTGGGGAGGCGCTCTTGAAATACCTGCAAACAAAAGCACTGGTGCTGCGCTCCCGCCCCTTTGCTGAGATGGACCGTTTACTGACGCTGCTCACCTGGGATGAGGGTAAAATAAGCGCAAAGGCTCCCGGTGCGCGCCGGGTAAAAAGCAAGCTGGCGGCTGCGGTGGAAGTATTTACCTGCGGCAGCTTCTTACTGTACAGGGGCCGGACCATTTTTACCGTTTCCCAGGCACAGGTGGAGGTCAGCTTTCGTGAGCAGATGGTACATGTGGAAAACTATGCTCGCGGTCAATATTTTGCCGAGCTGACTGAGCGCTTGATCCCGGAAGGTGAGCCCAATCCGGGTGTCTTTGAACACCTGCTGGCAGCCTGGTCCAGCCTGCAGGAATGGCAGGGGGATCGGGAACTGCTGACCCGTTTTTTTGAACTGCGGCTGCTTTTGCTGCTTGGGTTTCAGCCACATTGCGAGAATTGTCTGTTCTGCGGGGATTTGCAGGGCCCGTTTTACTGGAGTGCCGCTGCCGGGGGCCTTTTTTGTGAGCGCTGCCGCCCAGCACGGCAGCCGGGTGTTTCCCTTTCCAGGGGCAGCCATGCCATTCTGCGGGCCATGCAGCGTGTCTCCCTGCGGGAGATGAAGAATCTGCGGGCACCGCAGGGACAACAAAGGGAACTTGCCGATTTTATCCGCCAGTTTATTCAGTACTGGACAGAAACAGGCTCCTTAAAATCCCTTGCCTTTATGCGGGAGCATGGCGACCCGTAGGCAAAAGCTGCCTGACGCAGCCAGTCTATAAAGCAGAAACAGAATTTGGAGACAATTAGTGGAAGGAGTGAGCCGGTGAACTTTCAGAAACTGATAATCAGGTTGCAGGAATTTTGGTCAAAAGAGGGGTGCCTGCTCTGGCAGCCTTATGATGTGGAGAAGGGAGCGGGCACGATGAATCCGGCCACGTTTTTGCGTTCCCTTGGTCCCGAACCATGGAAAGCTGCTTATGTGGAGCCATCGCGCCGCCCCGCCGATGGGCGCTACGGAGAAAATCCCAATCGTCTTTATCAGCATCACCAGTACCAAGTTGTGCTCAAGCCTGCCCCTGCACATATCCAGGATCTCTATCTTGCCAGCCTGGCCTATCTGGGAATCGAACCGGGCGGGCATGATATCCGATTTGTGGAGGATGACTGGGAATCTCCCACCCTGGGAGCGTGGGGACTTGGCTGGGAGGTTTGGCTGGATGGTATGGAGATTACCCAGTTTACTTATTTTCAACAGGTGGGGGGATTTGATCTGGACCCGGTGACGGTGGAGCTTACATACGGCCTGGAACGTATTGCCATGTTTATACAAAACAAAGACAATGTTTTTGATCTGGAATGGACGCCCGGCGTGAGCTATGGCGCCGTTTTGCAAAAAGGGGAAGCCGAACATTCCCGCTACAGCTTTGAAGAAGCGGATAGATCCCTGCTCCTGGAGCTTTTTAACCTCTATGAAAGAGAAGCAAAACGGATTGCGGAAAAGCAGATGGTTCTGCCGGCTTACGATTACGTGCTCAAATGTTCCCACACCTTTAACATACTTGATGCCCGGGGGGCAATCAGCGTTACGGAACGTACCGCTTATATTGCGCGCATCCGTGAACTGGCCCGTCTCTGCGGCCGCGCCTATCTGGAGCAGCGGGAAGCCGCCGGTTATCCGTTGTTGCAGGCCAATGCCGCGGCAGTGCCGGTGAGAGGCACAGCGCCGGGAGGTGATCTTCAGTGAAAAAAGCAGAGGAAGGTACGGCCGGTGCCTTAAAGGAAGAGGAGCCGGTAAGGCCGGCACGGGAAACAGCAGATGAACTTTTGCTGGAGATCGGCACGGAGGAGATCCCCGCCCGCTTCATGCCGGAAATTTTGGAACAGTTAAAGGAAAAATCCGCGGCGCTCCTGGCGGAACAATATCTGTCCTGGAGCACGATGCGCACCATGGGCACTCCCCGCCGCCTTGTTTTGCATATTACCGGCCTGGCAGCCAAACAGGGCGACCGGGAAGAGAAGAAAAAGGGACCGGCACGGGAACGGGCCTTTGACCATGAAGGGAATCCCTCCGCAGCAGCCTGCGGATTTGCCGTCAAATTTGGCCTTACTGTGGATGCACTGCAACTGGAGCGCACGGAAAAAGGGGAATACCTGGTGGCTGTGCAGCAGATTAAGGGGGCCGCGACAACGGAACTGCTCATTGACCTGATGCCGCAGCTTATAAAAAGCCTCTCCTTTCCAAAAAATATGTACTGGGAAAAAAGCCGTTTCCGCTTTGCCCGGCCACTGCGCTGGCTCCTCTGTCTTTATGGGGATAAGGCGGTAAATTTTGAATGTGCCGGCCTGCATGCCGGTCGCGAAACCCGGGGACACCGTTTCCTGGCAGCTGGCACCTTTGTCGTAAAGGATCCGCTTCACTATTTTTCCCTTTTACCGGAATTGGGAGTGGTCCTGGATCAGGATGAGCGATCCCGCCTGATCAAAGATGGGGTGGAGGAAGCGGCGGTGAGTTGTGGTGCCCATGCCGTTCTGGATCCGGAGCTGCTTACTGAGGTAACCTTTCTGGTGGAACAGCCCCGGGCGTTGCTCTGCACGTATCCGGAACAGTATTTAAGCCTGCCGCGGGAGGTGCTGGTAACCACGATGCAGAGCCATCAACGTTATTTTCCTCTGGATGACGGGAAGGGAAAGCTTTGCCCTTACTTTGTGGCCGTATCCAACAACCCGGCTGCTCCGACAGGGAGCGTGCGCACCGGAAATGAAAAGGTGCTCAAGGCACGGCTGGCCGATGCCCGTTTTTTTTATGAAGAGGACCGCCGTATTACCCTGGAAACACGGGTGGAAAAATTAAAAGAGATCCTTTTTCAGGAAAAACTGGGAACCGTATATGATAAGATGGAGCGCCTTGTGGCCCTTACTGCTTATCTGGCGGGTTGTCTGCCTGACATTGATACCGCCGAACAGCAGGCGGCCATGCGGGCGGCCCGCTTGGCCAAAGGGGATCTTGCCACCCATATGGTAGGAGAATTTCCCGAACTGCAGGGGATCATGGGACGGGAGTA
>DMPF01000141.1 GCA_003456095.1 Bacillota bacterium | reverse complement strand
CGCTCCGTTCAGCATTTTTCAACCAGCCGTCCAGATCATCCCTGAATTGTACGATATTACTATAGCGAAGGTTTAGATCTTTTTGTACAGCTTTTTTCAGGATTTTCCCTAACCCAGGGGATAGACCGGGAACCAGCTTGCCCGGAGGAATAATATCTTCCTGCAGATGCTTGAGAGCAACAGAGATAGGGCTCTCCCCGTAAAAAGGAACCGTACCGGTCAACATCTCGTAAAAAACAATACCGAGGGAGTAGATGTCCGATTGCCGGTCTGCGCTGCCCCCCCTGGCCTGCTCCGGCGATGAATAGTAAACAGACCCCAACAGCGAGCGGCCGTGTGTAATTGTGGCGTCGCTGACAGCCCGGGCGATACCGAAATCGGTTACCTTGACCCTGCCTTCCGGTGTAATAATAATATTCTGTGGTTTGATATCCCGGTGGACGATATTCTGGCTATGGGCACTGGCCAGCGCGTCGCAAACCAAGTAAACTACCTGTGCCGCATCGATCTGGCGCAGCCGTCCTTCCCGCAGGATAATGTCCTTTAAGGTATATCCTTCGACAAATTCCATAATAATATAGTGAATATTGTCCTCTTCACCTTCATCATAAACATTGACGATAGAAGGGTGGGAAAGTTTAGCTGCCGCTTTTGCCTCCTGCTTGAAACGGCGCAAGAATTCCGGATCTGCACCAAATTGTTCATAGAGGACCTTAACAGCCACAGGTCGATTAAGCTTCATATCCATGCCCCGGAAAACCCTGGCCATCCCGCCCTCGCCAACTTTTTCCCCTAATCTATAGCGATTCCCCAGAAGCCTGCCGCTTTCAATCAATGCTGTTTCACCCTTAAACTAAAAATGAATTAAGACAAAGGTAATATTGTCCTGTCCGCCCCGATCATTTGCCCTGGAGAGAAGCTCATCAGCCATTAAATCTAGATTCATTGCATTACCGTGAAAAAGCAATTGCCCGATTTCAGCCGGGCAGAGCATTGCGGTAAGACCGTCGGTACAAAGCAAAAGAAAGTCACCTGAACTGGCCTCCGAAACATTAAGATCTATGCTGACGGGATAGGTAAAACCTAAAAACCTGGTAATAAGGTTGCGCTGCGGATGGGTATAGAGCTCTTCCGCGGCAATTTCACCATTTTTTAAGAGCTCCATTACAAGAGAATGGTCTTCAGTAAGTTGAAAAAAACTATTGTCCCGGAAAATAAAGGCCTGGCTGTCGCCCACATGGCCGATGATAATCTCTTTTTCCTGGATAAAAGCCGCTGTCAGGGTAGTGCCCATCCCTTTCAGTTCACTATACTGTTCCTGGGTATTGACAATTTTTCTGTTGGCCTGCTGGATGGTTGCAAGCAAAAAATCTTCCGCTTGCTTGCGAGTAAGTTGTTGGAAATTTTCTGATATTCTCCTTACACTTTTACCAAAAACCTTAATTGCCAGCGAACTGGCCACCTCTCCACCGGCATGACCGCCCATCCCGTCAGCCACGGCGAAGATCAGGGGGCCTTCCTTTGAGGGAACAAAAAATCGATCCTCATTGGTTTCGCGAACGCAGCCGCGGTGTGAGCGGGCGGTATACGGTAACATTATCTCCCTCCCCCGGGAAACCTCAGAATAAGTATAACAAATGCAAAGGGGGAAAGCAATGAAACAACATCAGCGATCCTTTTTGCGGATACGAGCTATAAAAAAACCATCAAGGTCGTGGTGCTGGGGCCAGAGCTGGAGCATCCCCTCCGCTTTTTCTTCCTTACTGAGGCTGGGAGGCAACAATGGCGACAAAAACGAGAGATATGCGGATGGTTCTCTGTTTAGGAACTTTTTTATTACCTCTGTCGTTTCTTCAGGCTCAAATGTGCACGCGCTATAGAGTAAAACTCCACCCGGCCGCACAGCGGTAAAGGCGCCGCGGAGCAGCTCGTGCTGCAAGTGGGCAAGCGCGGGAATATCCTCCGGCTGGCGGCGCCACTTCAAATCCCCCTTGCGCCGCAGTACGCCAAGGCCGGAACAGGGAACATCCAAAAGAACCCGGTGAAAACAGCCCTGTTTTTCCGCTGGCATATGCCGGCCGTCAAGTTTTTCCGTAAAAATAATACCCACCCCCTGCCGGCGGGCGGTTGCCTCCACAAGTTTCAGACGGTGAGGATGGAGATCCGCAGCGATCACTGTCCCCCTATTTTGCATAAGTTCGGCTAGGTGAACTGTTTTGCCCCCGGGCGCGCTGCAAAGGTCCAAAACCATCTCTCCAGGCTGGGGATTAAGCAAGGGAGCCACGAGCATGGAAGCCTCTCCTTGGACTTGGAAAAGGCCGCGCTGAAAACACTCCAACTCCTCCAGGCGCCTGTTAATTTTTATTTGCAAGCCTGCGCCGGCAAAAGGTAGCTCCAGCGTCTCCACGCCTTCATACTTTAGTTTTTCTGCCAGTTCGTGCCGGTTGAGCCGCAGACTGTTAGCCCGCACGGTAAGGGGCGCCGGTTCATTGCCGGCAGCACAAAGGGCCTCTGTCTCCTTAAGGCCAAACTCCGCAAGCCAGCGGTGTATCATCCACTGAGGATAGGAGTAGTAAAGGGAAAGATAAAGTTCCGGGCTGCGTCGCCGGGAAGGCCAGGGCAGCTTTTCTTTTGTTTTCTCCAACTTGCGCAATATGGCATTTACCAGGCTGGCAACACCGTGGTGGCCATAACGGTGGGCCTGTTTTACCGCTTCATCCACAGCAGCTGGGGGCGGAATGCGCCGCAAATAGCAGAGCTGATAGGCCCCGATGCGCAGGATATTGCGGATCCAGGGAGTCAGCTTGGGCAATGGCCGGTCAAGATACAGGGAAAGTGCCCAATCCAGGGTATTCAAGCGCTGTAGCACGCCGTAAGCCAGTTCAGTCAGCAACGCCCTCTCATTGGAAGAAAAAGCCATACTGCCGAGCATACGGTTCAGGGCAAGATTTACATAAGCATCCTGGAGCTCTACTTCGCGCAATACCAGCAAAGCAGCATCCCGGGCGCTCAGCCTTTCCTTTTCCTTTTGCTTTTGCAGGCTGGAAGCCTGCGCTACCCGGCCCTTGTCCGCATACTCCACCCGGTGCCTGCTCATCTCCCCGCCTCTTTCGCCGGCATGCCTTTAACTCCTGTTCCGGAGCATCAGCAGACGGAAAAGATGGGCGAGGGCAACAGCCATGGCCGCCACATAAGTAAGGGCAGCCGCATTAAGAACTTCCCTGGCACCGTAAAGCTCCCGTTCATCCAGATAACCCCCATCGGCAAGGGAGGCAACGGCCCTGCTTGACGCGTTAAACTCTACAGGCAGAGTGATAATCTGGAACAATATGGCAAATAAAAATACGGCTATGCCAATATCCATAAGCAGCACGCCAAAGTTTCCTTCTCCGGCGCCGGCACTGAAAAGAAAACCGATGAAAAAGAGGGGGAAGGCAGCCCGGGAACCAAAGCCGGCCAAGGGGACAACGGCATTGCGTATTGCCAGAGGAGCATAACCACCAGCATGCTGAAGGGCATGGCCCACCTCATGGGCGGCAATCCCCAAGGCGGCAATGGAGTTGCCCTGAAAAACAGGTGCGGAGAGTTTGATCTCACGGCGACGCGGATCATAGTGATCTGTAAGTTCTCCCGGCGTTTGCAGAACGGGCACGTCGCTTAAGCCCGCACGGCGGAGCAGATCCCTGGCCACATCCACGCCGCTGACACGGCTGCGGGCAGCAACCCGCGAATGGCGCGCATAAGCGCTTTTCACTTTTCCCTGCGCATACAGGGCAAAAATCATCGCCGGCAGGACAAAGACAATAAACCCACTGTCAATAAACCACATTTTACCGATTAACTCCTTTCCTGCTTAAGCATAATAGAGTTTAAAGTTTCTTCCAGTAAAGCCATATTCACTCTGGTGTTGGAACAAGGACCTTGCGGGCGTTCGTTGACAACGCCATAAACGGGAAGGGGAAAACTGTCAATTATGCCACTGCTTAAATCTCTCTCACAGGCAACAGCGACAACAGCCTGTGGGCGGTATTTCTGTACAGCTTGCCGGGCCAGCGTACCGCCGGTAACTATCTCCATCCTTATCCGCTTCTGCGCAGTGAGATCCAGGATCTCCGGCATCTGACAACAGCCGCAGCGGCGGCAGTTATGCGGGTCCAAAGTAATTTTGTAATCGCAGCA
>DMPF01000006.1:930-5032 GCA_003456095.1 Bacillota bacterium | reverse complement strand
GGGCAATATGCGCTCTTCTTCATGGCTAAACGGGCACAGCAACAATGAGCTGGAGATTATTCCCGTTTCCTCGCTGGCCGAGGCCCTCGACCTGACCCTTGCCTGAGCGGTCGGCTGTGCCTTATTCGACATCATTGTAAACTGCCGGGCTGCCGGGCATAAACAAACGCCGGGCAAAATTTTTGACACAAGTTTATTTCTATGTTAAAATTTAAATACAGGGTTGTTTTTGCTGGCATAGCGGGAACCGTATAACAATCAACAAACTCGTGTTACGGTTTGAAGGAGGATCTGGTTGATGTTTAGTATTGGGGATAAGGTCGTTTACCCTATGCACGGCGCGGGAGTGATTGAGGCCATTGAGGATCAGGAGATACTGGGGGCAGTGAAAAAATATTATGTGATGCATATGCCCCTGGGCGGAATCAAAGTGATGATTCCCCTCGATAATGTGGAAAAAGTTGGTTTGCGCGATGTGATTCGTATGAATGCGGTGGATGAAGTTATGGACATACTGCAAAGCTCCGATCAAGAACCGGCAAACGGCAACTGGAACAGGCGTTATCGTGCCAACATGGACAAAATTAAAAGCGGTAGCATCTTCAAAGTAGCCGAGGTGGCCCGCAGCCTGCTCTTGCGTGAAGAAGAGAAGGGGCTTTCCTCCGGGGAGCGGCGCATGCTGGAAAACGCCCGGCAGATCCTGGCAAGCGAGTTATTGATGGTTAAGGGAATAAACCGGGATGAGATCACGGCATACCTGGATAAACTTTTCAACCACCGGCACAACTGGACAAAGGAATGCATGGAGAAATAACAGGCATCAGCCAAAATCCTTATATTCGGGCTGTCGGCGGTGTGCCGGGCAGAATAAAGGCCTCGTGGTGATGTCTTTTTTTTTTTAATTTTTCCGTATTTTTCGATGGTGAATGTGCATAATAATTCTTGAACTGGGGTAAAAATATAAGTTATAATTAAAGAAATATATTTTGCGGAAAGGAGGTGTCGGAAATGTTAAAGATAATCTTTCGTTTAATACTGGCAATCATTGGTTTTGTTGGCGGATTTGAGCTTTTTAGGGTAGCGGTGCCATACCTTGTTGTTGCCACCGGCCTGCCTGCTCCCCCTGGAGAAATCTGGTTTGCCCTTGTGGGGGGCCTCACCTTCGGACTGATCGTCTATTTTATTACCCCTTTTATTTTTACGCATATGGGCCATGCGGCGGTCTGGACTGACGGCAAGATGAAAAATATTCCTACCCAGGATATTATCCTCGGCGTCATCGGATTGACCATAGCTCTTTTTATCGGTGTATTAATGAGTTTTCCCCTTTACCGTATTCCCTGGGTGGGTCCGTACCTTGCTCTGGCAATTACCCTGGCGCTGGCGTACTTTGGCGTAACCTTTATGTTGCATCGTAAAGACGATTTTCCCTTTGTTTACGCCTATCTGACCAGGCGTGCGGTGCCCGTGCCGGGGCAAAAAGGTTCTCCGGCAAAGATACTGGATACGAGTGTTATTATTGACGGGCGCATTATGGATATCTGCAAGACGGGCTTCATCGAAGGGGAAATTGTCGTGCCCGGTTTTGTCCTGGAGGAGCTGCGTCATATTGCCGACTCATCAGACATGCTCAAAAGAAACCGCGGCCGCCGTGGCCTTGATATCCTGAACAAGATACAGAAAGAGTTGCCTGTAACGGTGAACATTATGCATAATGACTATGAAGATGTGGCTGAAGTGGACAGCAAGCTGGTGAAACTGGCACAGGAACTGGGTGGAGTAATCCTTACCAACGACTTCAATCTCAACAAAATCTGCGAGTTGCAGGGAGTTATGGTGCTGAATATCAACGAGCTGGCCAATGCGGTAAAACCGGTATTGCTGCCCGGCGAAGAAATGAGTGCCCATATTATCAAGGACGGCAAAGAGGCGGGACAGGGGGTTGCCTATCTGGATGACGGCACCATGATCGTGGTGGAGGGTGGTAAACGCTATATCGGCGATACGATCGAAATCCTGGTCACCAGCGTGCTGCAGACGGCGGCGGGGCGTATGATTTTTGCCAAGCCCAAAGGGCCCCTCCCTGTGATGATGAAGCAGTGATACGGTGCTGATGAAACGTGAGCCGGAGGAGAAGGATATTTAATTGCCTGGCGGTGGAGTTTATTTGCGGGAAAATAAGGATTGTGTCTTGCTTCTGCCCGCCGCCGGTCAGGGTTTGCGCATGGGCGGGGAAGTAAAAAAACCTTATTTATTACTGGCGGACAAGCCGGTAATTGTGCATACGCTGCAGGCCTGCCTGCGTGCCGCCCTTTTTTCCCGCATATTCGTGATGGTCACACCCGGCGAGGAAAGCCTTTTTGCGGAAGAGATCTGTAAGGCTTATTTCCCCGGGAATAATACCATAATTGCTGCTCCTGGCGGCTCAACACGCCAGGAGTCGGTTTTACAAGGGCTTAAGGCGCTTTGTGCCGTTGTGGACGGCGAAACGATCGTCTGTGTGCATGATGCGGTGCGGCCCTGTGTAAGCCCCCGGTTGCTGCGCCGCGTGGTTGCGGAAGCGCAAGTTTGGGGAGCGGCCATCGCGGCGGTAACTCCTACCGATACGATTAAAGTGGTAGGCGGGGATAACAACGTGTTATCCACCCCTTTGCGGGAGACCCTGGTTGCGGCCCAGACTCCCCAGTGCTTTAAATTTTCGCTTATCTGGGAGGCGCATTGCCGTGCTGGCGCTGTTTCCGCCAGCGACGATGCCATGCTCGTGGAGCGGCTGGGAAAAACGGTAAAGGTTGTCCCCGGCAGCCATACCAATATCAAGCTGACCACCCCTCATGATCTGCGGCTGGCGGCGCTGTACCTGGCAAACGGGATTGAGGAAGGTGTTTAAGGTGAATGTACGTCTGGGTTTTGGTTATGATGTGCACCGCCTGCAGGAGGGTCGCGCCCTGATCCTCGGCGGGGTAAAAATCCCCTGGGAGCAGGGGCTGACCGGTCATTCCGATGCCGATGTCCTGCTGCACGCCATCATGGATGCCCTCCTGGGGGCGGCGGCAATGGGGGATATAGGCATGCACTTTCCGCCTGACGATCCGCGCTTTAAGGATATATCCAGCCTATTGCTCCTTGCGGAGGTTGGTTTGCTTATAAAGAAATCCGGATTCGGCATCCTGAATATTGACAGCACCATTGTGGCACAGCGCCCCCGCCTCGCTCCCCATATTCCGGAGATGCGCCAGAATATTGCCCGGGAGCTGAAGCTGCATTTGGAACTAGTTTCCGTAAAAGCCACGACCACAGAGCTGCTCGGCTTTGCCGGGCGAGAGGAAGGGATGGCGGCTTATGCCGCCGCCCTATTAAATAAAGGGCTTTAAGTAAGGAGGTCTGCAGTGCTTAAATTATATAACACCCTCACAGGTAAAAAAGAAACGTTTGTGCCGGTCCGGGAAGGCAAGGTGAGCATCTATGCCTGCGGCCCCACCGTTTATGACTTTTTCCATATCGGCAACGCCCGCGTATTTGTCATATTTGACACGCTGCGCCGCTACCTCGCTTACCGGGGCTATGCCGTCACCTTTGTGCAGAACTACACCGATATTGACGATAAGATGATTAACCGAGCAGCGGAACTGGGGATAAGCGTTGCCGAACTGGCACGGCGCTATATTTCCGCTTACGCGGAGGACGCGGCGGCCCTGGGGATCGGGCTGCCGGACTGGCAACCCCGGGCCACGGAGCATATACCCCAGATCATCGCGGTGATTAAAAAACTGGTGCGGCGGGATATGGCCTATGCCGTGGACGGGGATGTTTACTTCCACGTGCAGTCTTTCCCCGGTTACGGCAAGCTTTCGCAGCAGCCCCTGCACGAACTGGCTGCCGGGGCACGGGTGGAGGTGGACCCGCGCAAGCGCCATCCCATGGATTTTGTCCTCTGGAAAAAAGAAAAAGAGGGGGAACCTTCCTGGGAGAGTCCCTGGGGGCGGGGACGGCCGGGCTGGCATATTGAATGTTCGGCCATGTCCATGCATCTCCTCGGGGATACTTTCGACATACACGGCGGCGGCCAGGACCTGATCTTTCCCCATCACGAAAACGAGATCGC
>DMPF01000006.1:0-614 GCA_003456095.1 Bacillota bacterium | reverse complement strand
CTTTCCCCACCATGAAAATGAAATTGCCCAGAGCGAGGGCGCCACAGGCAAACCCTTCGCCCGCTGCTGGGTGCATGTGGGCTATCTCAATATAAACCGGGAAAAGATGTCCAAAAGCCTGGGTAACGTCCTTAATGTGCGAGAGATGCGCCAAAAAGTTGACCCCATGGTAATCCGCTTTTTCCTTCTTTCCGCCCATTACCGCAGTCCCCTTAACTTTTCTTTGGAGCTGCTGGAGCAGTCGCAGCGCGCCCTGGAACGGCTCAACATCCTTTGCCATAACCTGGAGGAGCGCCTGCCCCGGCTGGCGGAAGGGCTGCCGGACAGGGAGGAAGAAGCCCTGCTGGAATTTCTGGCTGCTTCCCGGGAGCGTTTTGTTGAAGTGATGGACGATGATTTTAACACCGCAGAAGGGCTAGCCGTCCTTTTTACCCTGGCCCGGGAGGCCAATATCTATCTCAACCGCGGGCAGGGGCAGAAGGCAAACATACTGCGCCCTCTCCTTAATTTTTACCGGGAAGCGGACAGCATCTTCAACTTTGGCCGCGCGCAAACGGCTTTCTCCCTGGAAGATGAGATCGCCGCCCTGATCACACGCCGGGACGAGGCCCGCC
>DMPF01000106.1 GCA_003456095.1 Bacillota bacterium | reverse complement strand
GGACACAATGAAAATTTTTGATCTCAAAAATTTTCATTGTGTCCCGAAATTTTTTTTTGTTTCGCAAAAATTTAACATCGCCTTAACATTAATTTCCTTTAAAGTTAACGTTAATTCAATATAATAGATGCGGCGGTTCATCGTTTTTCGCGGGTCTTCTCCGCGAGTTATTCTGCTGCTTTCCAAACGTGGTGAAAAGCGAGGTGGCACGCATTGCCGCGTATCTTGATTGTTGACGATGAAGAAGCTATTCTTGATCTAATCACCTATAACCTGCAAAAAGATGGCTTCCAGACAGAAAGGGCAGTGAACGGATGGGAAGCTCTGGAAAAAATAGCTGCCAATCCGCCGGACCTGGTGATCCTGGATTTGATGTTGCCGGGAATTGACGGGTTGGAAGTATGCAGGCGCCTGCGTAACAACCTGAAAACCAGAGGCTTGCCGATTATTATGCTGACGGCCCGCGTGGAAGAGGTGGACAAGGTTCTGGGGCTTGAACTTGGCGCCAATGACTACGTAACAAAACCATTTTCTCCCCGTGAGCTGCTGGCGCGTATTAAAGCTCATTTGCGGGCCAGGCAAACGCAGTATCAGCTTAAGGCCAGGACGGGAGAAACCGTTATCCAACATGGAGGGCTGAGCCTCGATACGGAAAAGTACCAGGTAAACAAGAACGACCGGCTGCTGGAGCTTCCGCCAAAAGAGTTTGAGCTTCTTTTACTGCTTGCCTCCCAACCGGGAAAGGTCTTTCGCCGGGAAGAGATGTTGAACCGGATCTGGGGTTATGATTACGCGGCCGACACGCGGACCGTTGATGTGCATATCCGTTACCTTCGTCAAAAAATTGAAGATGATCCTAATAATCCAACCATTTTGGTAACGGTGCGCGGCGTCGGTTACAAATTCAAAGAACAGCGGCAATAATAACAGGGCGGCTTCTTCCGGTTGTTTAAGAGCATACCCATCCGGTCATTTGACGGCTGCGTGCCAAAGCTTCCCGGGCCCACGATTGGTAACGGGGACGAATTTCGTGGAGCACCACGCCGCTGTAGCCGTTTAACCGCTCAAACACATCTGCTGCCGGTATCTCGCCTAAGCCGATGGGCAGATGCAGGTCACCGCGCCCCGCAGCCATCAGTTCAGCCTGTTTGTTTTCCAGTGAAGCCGAAGCGCGTCCGAAATTGTCGTGCAGATGGAGATGGCACACATAAGGAGCCGCCTCGGCAACCGCATTCAGAAAGTCAAAACGGTAAAACCGGGAAGCCAGATAGGCATGCCCAACATCGAGGGTGATGCCCACCTGTGCATGGTTGATGGCGGCAACCTGTTGCACCAGCAGAGATAATTGTTCCGCATAGCAGTAGGGACTGCCGTCCAGGTAGGGACGGGCGTTTTCCAGCCCAATAGTTACTCCCAAGCGCTGTGCATCCTCGGCCAGTTCGAGCAGCGCTTCCCGTTCCACCATCAGCAGATACTCCCGCTCCGCGTAGCTGAGTTCGATCTTTCCCCCGGGCAGGTGAAAGGCCTCTTCGGGAATGTAGCGACCGCTATGGTAAACCAGAATTTCGGAATCAATGGCGGCGGCAAAGACCAGGCTTTCCCGAAGGGCTTGTTTTTGCCAGCCTAAGTTCTCCAGATCCATCAGGTTCAGTGGATTGGGTCCATGCACTGTACAGCCGAGGGGAAAACGGCGCAGAATCTGACGTATCTCCCGCACCCGCTCACGGATCAGCTTTCCCCCGGCCATGGCTCCCAGTCCGTGCACCGAGACCTCCGCATACTCGAAACCCTGCACCGCAAAGGATCCTAAGGCTTGCTCCAGGGAGTCAAGGTTGTTTTCCAGCCAGGTTGCGTCAGCGTTTATGCCGAATCCTTTGATCGCCATTGGCAAACCTCCATTGTTATAGCCACGTTATATCTTCCGCCAGGGCTGGCGCGCCGTTGTAGCCGTAGCGCGCGACAGCCCGCCCTCCGGACAGCACGGTAAAGACCACGGGACAGCCCCGTATCAGTTTAACCATAATCAGATCGGCCCTTTTTCCGGTTTCGATGGAGCCCAGGCATGCCGCCAGCCCGGTGGCCGCAGCCGGGTGAAGCGTGGCCAGACGTACCGCCGGCGGCAGCCCGAACCCATCGGCTGCAAGGCTGAAGACGGCATGCAGGAGAGACGGGGGATGATAGTCAGAACAGAGGATGCCCGCGCCACCACGCTGCAGGGCCTCCCGGGCCGAGAGATTGTTTTCGTGGGAGCCGCCCCGCAGCAGATTGGGAGCGCCCACACAGACGTGCATCCCCAGTGCCCGGGCGTGCTGCGCCGTAATCAGGTTCACCGGGAATTCGGCCAGCGTGACTCCCAGTGCCCGCATTTCCTCAACCCGCTCCGGGGTGTCGTCATCGTGGGAGGCGATACAGATCCCGCGCTGCGCGGCAAGATCGGCAAGCATGCGCAGATCTTCCACCTTAATATTTTTGCGGGCCTCGACCTTTTGCGCCACGAGGCTCGCGCACTCCAGTTCATCCAGATGGTAGGTTTTCCTGGCGTATTGGTAATACTGCTCCACCGTACGGTACTGTCCCTGACCGGGCGTGTGGTCCATCAAGGAGAGCAGGTCCGCGCACCCTTCATTAAGCAGCGTCTTTACCAGCTCTAGTCCGTCATCGTTGCTGATCTCATAGCGGAGGTGAACCAGGTTGTTAATGAGATGCGGACCCTCCCCCATCCCGCTGATCTGCCGGGCGATCTCCGCCGCCAACTCGTTGGAACGCACTCCTTCTCCGGCCGAAAAGGAAATAGAATGGAAGATCGTAACGATGCCGCTGGCGGCAAACTTCCGCTCTATTTCGCGGCAGGCCAGCTCCACCGGAAAAAGGACGCCCGGGCGGGGTTCGACCTCTTTCTCCACGGCGTCACAGTGTATATCCACCAGTCCCGGCAGGAGATAGGCCCCGTCTCCATCCAGCGTGGACGACCGGGTACCTTTCCGCATCGTTCCGGAACCGACTGCGGCGATACGCCCCTCTTCAACGCTGACCCATCCGGGATCTAAGATGCGGTCCGGCAGGACCGCGCGAACGTTAGTGATCAGCAGCCGCTTCGACATGTTGCGAACCCCCTGTGACGCATGCTTTGGACTCCTGGTCTAGACGCAGAACCCGGTCAGTAATCTGATTAAATGTTTGCCAATCATGAGAAACAACCACGATGGATGATCCCTGCCGCTTCAGTTCCAGAATCAACTCCTGCACCAGCCGTCTGCTTTCATGATCCAGGGAAGCGGTGGGCTCATCCATCAGCAGCAACCGGGGCCGGTGGGCCACCGCCCGGGCGATGTTGACCCGCTGCTGTTCCCCGCCGCTGAAGGTGCAGGGTGAGGCCTCCCACAGGTCACAAGGTATTCTGAGGTGCTCAAGCAGACGGGCGGCCTCCTGTAGGGCCCGGGACTGCGTCCATTCATTGCGCGGCAGCCCTTCCGCCACCACCTGCAGCGCCGAGACCCGCGGCACCACCCGCAGGAATTGGGATACGTAACCGATTTCAAAACGCCGCAACGCCAGGATGGTCTGCACCGGGCATGCAAGCAGATCCACACTGCCGCGCAGCGAACGATACCAAGCCTGACCGGCCGTGGCCACGTACGTCCGGTAGATACATTTCAGAATCGTCGATTTCCCAGCGCCGCTGGGTCCCTGGATGCCCAGAATCTCTCCTGGACGGAGCGCAAATTCGATGTCCCGGCAGGCCTCCACCGTACGGCCCCCCAGCAGATGTAGAGTGAAAACTTTCGTCAGGCCGGTTACCCGGAGCAGCTCAACCAAGTGTGTGTCCTCCCTCCAAATGCGTTTATTGCTAAAGTAAAGAACTCACCAGCAGTTGGGTATACGGATGCTGCGGATCGCCCAGAATCTGATCGGTCAGGCCTGCCTCCACCACCCGTCCGCTTTTCATTACCAGCGTATAGTCCGTAAGCAGACGGATCACATCCAGATTATGAGAGACTACAAGCATGGCCAGCCCCAATTCGCGGTGCAGATGCCGGATCAGATCCAGTACCCGGGCCTGGACCGAAACATCCAGGCCCGTGGTCACCTCATCCAGAAAGACCAGCGGCGGATTATTGGCCAGCGCCTTGGCAATCTGCACCCGCTGCTGCATACCTCCGCTGAAATGGCGGGGCAAGTGGTCCATCCGTTCCATGGGCACCTCAGTGCGCCGCAGCAGCTCGGAGGCCCGTTCCCGGATGCGGCCCACATGAAAGAAGCCGGCAGTCAACAGTTTTTCGGCGATATTGCCGCCGGCAGTGCAATCCAGCCGGAGACCCTGATGCGGATTCTGGTAAACCATACCCATCAGGTGATGGCGGATGTGCCGCTGCTCCTGGGCGCTGCTGCCTAGCATATTCACCGCACCACCGCGGTAGCTCTTAAGATAAGCCTCTCCGGCGCTGGATGTATGGTCGAAGTAAAGGCACTGCACCAGCGTGCTTTTGCCGGAGCCGCTTTCCCCCACCACCCCCATCATCTCCCCGGCATAAAGGTCGAAAGAAACACCGGCACAGGCCACGATGGAAGCACAGATGGGACAGATATTGCTTCCGGCCTCCGGGCCGGTGCGCACCACACATTCCGCACAGCCCCGGCCGTAGATGCGGGTCAGGCCGCGGACGCGCAACAGCGGTTCATCCGGAACAGGGTTGCCCTGAAGTCCGGAAAAAGTATCAGCTATGTTCAGGCCGCTCAACTCAATCCCCCCCATCTGTCCGCCTTGTCGGCCGCTGCCCATGCCGCTTTTCGGAAAGCAGCCGCTTGGCGCAGTAGGCGGTGTCGGAGCAGGTGTAGCGCCGGGCACCGGTATGATTATCAAGCAGTTCATCCAGGAAGGACCCGGTGCTGCCGCATACGGCACAGCTTTTACCCTCGAAGCTCTCCACACGGAACGGGTGATCCTCAAACTCCAGCGGTTGGACCCTGGTATACGGTGGCACCGCATAGATTCGTTTCTCCCGCCCTGCTCCAAACAGATTGAGATTAGCGGCCATATGCAGCTTGGGGACGTCCCAGCGGGGGATGGGAGACGGATCCATGACGTAGCGTTTATTGACCAGGACCGGATACTGGGCGCCGACCGTGATCTCGCGCCAACGCACAATATCTTCATAAAGGTAAACCCAAAGGCGGCTGTAATCGGCCTCTGCGTGCATCTCCCTTGTTTTGACCTCGCTCGGCTCAACCCGGCGCAGCGGCTCAGGGTAAGGAACCTGGAAGACCAGCGTCTGCCAGTCGCCCAGCCGTTCTTCCGGAATGCGGTGCCTGGTTTGAATCAGGCTCGCCGCGTCCGTGTTTTCGGTGGTTTTTACCCCGGTGGTCTGCAACAGCAGTCTGCGAATATTCACCGCGTTAACCACATCGTCCGAACCCTGGTCAATCACTTTCACAACATCGTCCGGACCTACAAGGGCCAGGGTCAGTTGCAGCCCGCCGGTTCCCCAGCCCTGGGCAATAGGAAGTTCCCGTGAAGCAAACGGCACCTGATAACCGGGAATGGCCACAGCCTTAAGGATCCGGCGGCGGATCTCCTTTTTGGTCTGCTCGTCCAAAAAGGCGTAATTGTATCCTGGTCGAACCGCTTTTTTATTTGCCATCATCGGCATCCTCTCCCTGCCTTTTCTTTACCTCGGCGGAATCTTGCATCCGGCGCAGCCGGTCCAAAACAGACTGGAAGGTGACATAATGGGGCAATTTCCAATGGGCCGTAAAACCGGACGCTTCGATACCGTCGGTATGGTATAGGACGAATTCCTCATCTTCTGCCGGTGCGGTCCCGGCAGCATTGCGCATCGTCCGGTCCAGGACGGCCATGGAGATGGCCTTGATTTCGTTGTGGCCGAAGCACAAGCCGTACCCCAGGGTAAAACAGGGACGGGTATGCGCTTCGCTTTCGTCCATCCGGGCGATGATCTCCGCTTCGGTAACCAGGACCCTCCCGACCGTCACCGTGCTTCCCGCACGGTAACGGTGGTTAACGCTTACCGTAACCTCGCCCACCCGGAGTTCGCCCAAGGTGGGATGCACGTTGCCGTAGCCGCGCATACTGCTGTAAGC
>DMPF01000220.1:4400-5304 GCA_003456095.1 Bacillota bacterium | reverse complement strand
CCGCAGTTGACCTTGATGAACGGCCCCTTGCCCCGGTCCGAGGCGTGGTGAACGGCCTCGGCAATGACGTCCTTGCCCGTCCCGGTCTCCCCGGTGATGAGCACCGAGGAATCGGTCTGGCCGATCATGGGCAGAATCTGGAACACCCGTTGCATTTCCGGACTGTTGCCGATGATGTGGCCGTACCGTTCCGCGTGTTCCCGCTCCCAACCCCATTTCTGAATGGCCCGCAGGTCCTCCATGGTTTCCAGGTATCCCCGGCATTCTCCATTCAGGTCGAAAATGGGCGACAGATTGATGCGCACAGGGATTTTGCGGCGGTCCATGGAAATGATGTCCCCGGCCTGGGATTCGGCCTCGCCCGCGTCTATCAGGTGCAGAACGGGACAATTCTTCAGACAAACCGTGTTGCGCAGGACATGGGCGCAGGAAATGCCCCGGACCTGATCCCTGGAAAACCCGGTCAATGCCTCGAAGGCGGTATTCACGGTCACCAGGCGGCGGTCCCTGTCCACGACAAAGGCCCCTTGGGGCAGTTCGTCGAAAAGGTGCTGGAATGCCACCGGATTGTCGAAAAGACCGTGAACCACGGGATGTTGCCTGGACTGGCTCATGGGCATGCCTTGCGGAAAATGACGATCGTTCATTGCAGCCGGCCATCCGCCGTGCATGGACATGCGGTCGGGGAAAACCATCCATGGCCGAGACTTTGTTATCCTGTAAACACTTATCCTGTAAACACTCAGGGCAGACTCGTCAAACGAAAACGGAATCTTGTCGGGACTTGTCCAACCTCTTCCCCATTGCCATACCCGTAGCAGGCGTCATCGGCTTCATCCGCCTTTACTATGCAACGTTTTTGCCATACGATGTCGATTTGGTGACTAGTAATTGGTGATTGGTG
>DMPF01000220.1:0-4005 GCA_003456095.1 Bacillota bacterium | reverse complement strand
CACCAATTCACAATGCTTTTGCCCTCTCCGCCACTGCGCTCAACGTCTGACGTCCTGGCCTTCTGGATATCCACCCTCGGTCCTTTGGGCAGGATGCCCAAGGGAGCCCCCGGCACCTGGGGCTCCCTGGGCGCGACCCTTGCGGCCCCTTGGCTGTTCCTGCCGTTTTCCCCGCTCGTCCGGGTATTGATACTGCTGGGGATCCTGGCGGCGGGAATCTGGGCCGCGCAACGCATGGAACAGCTTACGGGCCGCAAGGACCCTGGCTGCGTGGTGGTGGACGAACTCTGCGGACAGTGGTTGACCTTTCTGCCTTTTGCCGCCCTTTCCCCCTGGCATCTGCTGGCCGGCTTCGCGCTGTTCAGGTGCTTCGACATTCTCAAGCCCTGGCCCGTGCGCATCGCGGAGAAAAAGATTCCCAGCGGCCTGGGGATGATGCTGGACGACTGCGTGGCCGCGCTCTACGCAAGCCTCGCGCTTTGGCTCCTGCTCAAGGCTTTCTCGCTTCCATAAAAAAAGCCCGCCGCGGATTACCGCAACGGGCCTTGAAAACGCCGAAAAATATGCTGCTAGGCCTTCAGGGTGCTCACCGCGGCGGAGAGGCGGGACACCTTGCGGGCCGCGCACCGCCAATGAATCACTTTCTTGGAGGCGGCCTTGTCCAAAACGGACACGGCTACGCTCAAGCCGGCCTGGGCCTGTTCGGGGTTATTCTGTTCCAACGCCAAACGAACGGCCTTGACGGCGTTCTTAATTCGTGTCTTCATCGCCTTGTTTCCGGCCTGGGCTTTCAGGCTCTGACGGTGCCGCTTGATCGCCGATGCATGGTTCGCCAATGTCTTTCCTCCTGAAAAAGAATGCTGTTATTATCGCTCAAGTTCAAAGGCAGGTTCAAAAGTTTAATTCATTAGTCAAAAATGCCCCACATGTCAAGCAATCCTGAGGCGATATTCTCCTCATCCGCATCCCTTTCGCGTCTCCCGTACACCACAAATCTCGATATTGACTTGACCCGCCTTATACCGCCAAGTACTGAGAGTTATTTTCGTTCAAGTGACCGGTTATATTGGCGCATGGCGGGACCACGCTTACGAACTGCGCGTGCCCTACGGAGACGAGCGCGAATTGGTCATGGAAATCCTTTACTCCGTGAACGGAGAGTCGTTTCTTTACCCATCAATGTAAGGAGGATCAACGAGTGAAAGATGCCGAGTGGTTCCAAATTCCGGCCGACAAGGCAATGGCTGCTCTCGAAACAACTCCGGAAGGTCTGACGGATGAACAGGCTGCAGAACGCTTAAGCCGCTACGGAAAAAATGAGTTGGAATTAAAGACCCGTGGGGCACTTGTCCGGTTTTTACTGCAGTTCCACAACCCGTTGCTCTATATCTTGATGGTGGCGGCCCTGGTGGCTCTGTTGCTTGGCAAGACCCTTGATATGTCGGTCATCCTTGCGGTTGTTCTGGCCACCGCTATCATCGGTTTTATCCAGGAAGGAAAGGCGGAGCAAGCCATCCTCGCTCTACGCCGGATGATGGCTCCGGAGTGTACCGTGCTTAGGGGTGGGGTGCGTAAAACCATTGCCGGTCGTGATCTGGTGCCGGGAGATATCGTTTTACTGGAAGCCGGCGACCGGGTGCCGGCCGACCTGCGCCTGATCTACGGCAAGAACCTGGCAATAGATGAGGCTATGCTTACCGGAGAGTCGGTTCCGGTCGTCAAGGAGTATGCACCGCTTAACGACCCCGGTCAGGTCTTGGCCGAACAGAAGAATATGGCTTTCAGCGGCACCTTTGTTTCCCGGGGGGGCGCCAAAAGCGTTGTGGTTGAAACCGGTATCCGCACCGAAATGGGCAAGATCTCGGCCATCATTACCGAAACCCCGAGGAGCGCGCCGCCGATTCTGCGTAAGATCAGCGAGTTTACCAAAATAATCCTGGTGGTCATCTTTGCCCTGGGCGCGCTCAATTTTCTGGTCGGTCTCTCTTTCGGCCGTGAACTCGGTATTCTTTTTCTTACTTCGGTAGGAATAATTGTAGCCATGGTGCCCGAAGGGCTGCCCGCGGCTTTGATTACTGCGTTCTCGCTGGGAACAGTGGCAATGTCCAGGCATAATGCTTTAATTCGGAGACTGCCCGCGGTCGAAACACTGGGGTGTTGTACGGTGATCTGCTCGGACAAAACCGGAACGCTCACCAAAAACCAGATGACTGTGCGTCGCCTCTATTGCGGCGGGAAGCATTATCGAGTCACCGGCGTTGGTTACGATCCTGAGGGAACTTTTACAGCGTCCGGGGCATTTGGGGACAGTCGGGCCGGGGAATCGACGGCCGGCGGCAATCCCATCGAGGATGATGTTGATCTGCGCCAGACGCTTTTGGCCGGCTATCTTTGCAACAATGCCGCCTTGGTGCGCGATGAAAATGAGCGGTTCGACATCAGCGGTGATCCTACTGAAGGCGCGCTGCTGGTGGCGGCGATGAAAGCGGGGATCGACAAGACAGGGGAGCGCCTCGATGAACTCCCGTTTGATTCTGAACTGCAGTATATGGCCACTTTGCATCGCATCGGGGAGAGCAAGGTTATTTTCTTGAAAGGCTCGCCGGAAAGGGTCCTTGCGTTGTGTTCCGACCAGCTTATGTCCGGTGAAACAGTCTCCGTAAAAAGCGAGGAAATATTAACGGCCGCCGATGAAATGGCTGCCGAGGCCTTGCGGGTGCTGGGAATGGCCATGAAGCGGGTGCCCGAAGAGCAGAGCGTGATCACTGCCGCCGATCTTACCGGGATGACCTTCCTCGGCCTGCAGGGCATGCTTGACCCGCCGCGGGAAGAGGCAACCGAGGCAATTAAGCAGTGCACTCGGGCCGGCATCCGGGTGGTGATGATAACCGGCGACCATGCGCGTACGGCCGAAGCTATTGCCCGGCAACTGCAGCTTGGAGTGGGCAGCGGGCGGACTGTCACCGGCCGCGAGATCGAAGCCATGACCGACGAAAAATTGTATGAAATAGTCGATTCGGTGTCGGTCTATGCGCGTGCCGCTCCCGAACACAAGTATCGTATTGTCAAACAACTGCAGCGCCGCGGCCATTTGGTGGCTGTTACCGGCGACGGAGTGAATGATGCTCCCGCCCTGGCAGCGGCTGAGATCGGAATCGCGATGGGGATCACCGGCACACAGGTAACCAGGGAAGCAGCCGACATGGTACTGGCTGACGACAATTTTGCCAGTATCGTCAAGGCGATTGAAGAGGGAAGACACACCTTCAACAATATCTGGAAAGTGATCCTCTATCTCCTGTCCACCAACGGGGGACAGGGATTGGTAATGTTCGGGGCGGTGGCGCTGGCGCCGCTGATTCCGGTGTTTGCCTTGCGACTGCCAATTGAACCGATCCAGATTCTCTGGGTGAACCTGGCTATCGCGATCGCCTGTGCTCTGCCGTTGGCCTTTGAACCCAAAGAGCCCCGTATTCTGGATCGGCCGCCGCGGGATCCGGCCGAAAAGCTGGTCAATGAAATGTTCATCTGGAAAGTGGCTCTCGTTTCGGTGGTTTCCGCAGCCGCAGCCTTTACCACTTTTTTGCTGTTCTACCACGGCGCTGACCTTGCGCAGCCCACCGGCGATATTTTGACCCAGGCCCAAACCGTGGCTTTTACCACCATAATCTTTGTGCAATTGGCCTACCTGGTCACGGCCCGAAGTGTCACCTCCTCGGCTTTTACCTTTAGCCCGTTTTCCAACCGGTGGTTGCTTTTCGGGGCCTTTACCACACTCGGCCTGCAAGTGCTGATCGTGTACGCCCAGCCGTTGTTTGGATTCAGCCCGCTGCGCACCGAGCCTTTCCCCGCCGAGTGGTGGCTGTATATCGCTCTGGCGGCATTTCCCGGCTTCCTGATTATCGAACTGGAGAAACTGGTGCGCCGTCGCCTCTCGCATAAGAGCGAGAGAAAGAGGTAAACTCCATCCTGCTATATCATGAAAAATGGTGACTACTCAGCACT
>DMPF01000145.1 GCA_003456095.1 Bacillota bacterium | reverse complement strand
GACATAAGGTGACAAGAGAACCGTCCCCTGTCACCAACACCACCCCTCACCGGGTGACAAGAGAACCGTCCCCTGTCACCTATCCCTGTCACCTATGTCACCTTTTAGGGAGTGAAAATGCTTGCAGGAGCACAGCTTACTGCTGATTCGCTACGGGGAGATTGCCCTCAAGGGGGGAAACAGGCATTATTTTGAAAAAATGCTGCTCCGCAACATCAAGGAGGCCCTGCGGGGGCTGGGATCTTACAGCGTGGCATTTCAGCGGGGCCGCTATTTCGTTAAAATAGCGCCGCAACATACTTACGCCGCCATTCAGAAACTGCAGAAGGTTTTCGGCATTGTTTCGATCAGCCCTGCGCAAGCCGTTCCCCCGGAGCTGGAGGCGATCCACCGGCTGGCGCTGCAGCTATTGCAGGAGCACTACAGGGGACCCGGTCTTACCTTCAAGGTGGCGACACGGCGGGCCGACAAACGCTTCCCCCGCACTTCGCCGGAGCTTAACAGCAGCATAGGCGCAGCCCTGCTGCGCAGCGGCTTGCAGGTAAAGGTGGATCTGCACAACCCGGATGTCGTTATTCATATTGAAATCCGGGAAAATGATGCCTATCTTTTCTGCAGTTCCCTGCCCGGTCCCGGTGGACTGCCTGTAGGTATGACAGGTCGGGGATTGCTTATGCTCTCCGGCGGCATTGACAGTCCTGTAGCCGGCTGGATGGCGCTGAAAAGGGGTATGCAGATCGAAGCCCTGCACTTCCACAGCCCTCCCTATACCGGTGAAAAGGCAACCAACAAAGTGCTGGATCTCTGCCGCATCCTTGCCGATTATTCCGGGGAGATAACTCTGCACCTTGCCCCTTTTACGGAGATTCAGGAACAGATCCGCCGTCTCTGCCCTGAGACATACCTTATTACACTGATGCGCCGTGCCATGTTCCGCATCGCCGAACAGCTTGCCCGCCGCCGGGGGTTGGGAGCCATCTATACCGGTGAAAGCCTAGGCCAGGTCGCCAGCCAGACAATGGAAAATCTGGCTGCGGTCAATGCCGTTGTCAGCATACCGGTGCTGCGCCCCCTGATCGGCTTTGACAAGGAGGAGATCACCACCCGCGCGCGCCAGATAGGCACCTACAGCATTTCCATCCGGCCTTTCGCCGATTGCTGTACCCTCTTTGTCCCGCCCCATCCCGTCACTAGGCCTGATCCAGCCGCCTTGGAAGCCGCGGAAGAAAAACTGCCCCTTGATGCATTGCTGAACCGCTCCCTGGATAATCTAGAGACACGGATAATTATCATCAAGTAAACGTAACTGCATGGCGGAACACGGTTAAGGATGTAGGTGACAATTACCATGGTGTATGAGGTTTATCTGGACAACAGCGCCACCACCCCAGTTTTCAGCGAAGTGATCGATATTATGGCGAAGGTGATGCGGGAGGAATACGGCAATCCCTCATCCCTGCACCGCCGCGGCAGCGGCGCGGAGCGGCTGATGCAAGAAGCGCGCCGGACCATGGCCGCGCTGCTCTGCGTCTCCAGTGAAGAGATCATCTTCACCTCCGGGGGGACGGAGTCCAACAACCTGGCCATTCTGGGCATAGCCCGCCGCAACCGGCGGCAGGGCGATCACCTGGTAACAACGCTGATCGAGCATTCCTCTGTGTTGGAACCGTTTCAACAGCTGGAGGAGGAAGGCTTCAAGGTTACCTACCTGCTCCCCGACGCAAGGGGGTTGATTGACCCTGTCGCGGCCGCCGCGGCCGTTGGGGAGAGGACCATCCTCGTCAGTATCATGCACGTAAACAACGAGATCGGTTCCCTGCTACCCGTTTCGCCCATCTCCGCGGCGATCAAGGCCCGCAACCCCCGGGTTTTCTTCCATGTAGACGGGGTGCAGTCTTTCGGTAAACTGCACCTGCAGCCCGGCGCGATGGGGATTGACGCCCTGAGTATCAGCGCCCATAAATTTCACGGTCCCCGGGGCGCAGGCGTCCTTTATCTGCGCAAAGGGATCCATATGGAACCCCTTTTGCGCGGGGGCGGGCACGAGGATGGCAGGCGCGCCGGAACGGAGAACACCCCCGCCATCGCCGGTATGGCTCTGGCCGCAAGCCTGAGCTGCCGCGAACAGGCGCAGAAAATAAATAAGCTGACCTTCCTTAAGGAAAAGCTGCTAAGCTCTGTGGAGCAGGCTCACCCCTGGTTAAAGGTTAACGGTCCCCGGGAAGGGGACGCGGCGGCGCCCCATATCCTGAATATCTCCTTTCCCGGCTTGAAAGGGGAGCTGATCCTGCATAGTCTGGAGGAGTACGGCGTGTATATCTCCACGGGCTCGGCCTGCCATTCCCGCAAAAATGCCCCCAGCCACGTGCTGCAAGCGCTTAAGCTCGACACGCGCACCATGGAGGGGACCATCCGCATCAGCCTTTCCGAACAGAACACCGCGGCGCAGATCGAATATGCCGCCGCGGCGCTGCATAAAGTCGTTGCCGCCTTAGCCTGACCTGCGCTAATAGCCACGCAGCTCCACCGTCTCAATATGGGCGCGGCAGTCTTGCGCCAGTTTCTCCATCTCCGCCCGCTGCGGGACCGGGGCGGAGCCAAGGGCCGGATCCAGCAGGGAAGCGGCAAGCCGGAACTTTTGTACCACATAGCGGCGGCACCCGGCAAGTGTCGCGGCAATAGCCAGGAGATCCTCCCGCTGCAGCAGCCCCGGTACAAAAGTAGTGCGAAACTCATACTCCACCGAAGATCCCCGTAACAAGGCAGCGGTCCGCGCCACCGTTTTATATTCCCCGGCCACACCGGCAAGGCGGCTGTATTTCCCCCGGGGCGCCTTGATATCCACAGCCACATAATCAAGCAGCCCCCGATCCAGCAAAGCCTGCAAGACAAGGGGCTGTGTGCCGTTGGTATCAAGTTTGACCTTAAGGCCCGCTGCCTTTACCGCCGCGGCAAAATCCGCCAGCCCTTGCTGGAGGGTGGGTTCGCCGCCGCTGATACAGATCCCGCCAAGCAGACCGGCACGACGGGTTAAGAATTCCAGTACCTCCGCCTCCGGATAAAATGGCAGGCTCTCCGGTTTTAACACCAGTTCCCGGTTAAAGCAAAAGGGGCAGCGCAGGTTGCAGCCACCGGTAAAAAGGGTGGCACAGATTTCTCCAGGATAATCCACAAGGCTGTTTTTTAGTAATCCGCGAATTT
>DMPF01000079.1 GCA_003456095.1 Bacillota bacterium | reverse complement strand
CAGCCCCGACGGCAGAGTACTCGGTAAAATGGGACATAGCGAACGTATGCATTCCCGCATCGCCGTCAATGTCCCCGGCGACAAAAACCAGCCCCTTTTTGCAGCAGGCGTACAGTATTTTCAATAAATCGCATTTTTTTACAGCTCCAGGGTATATTACCAATCACAGGTATTAATTGCGGAAACAAGTGAATGATAGGGTACAGGGAGGTATATGCGGTGAGTGTGCTTTCCCTTACGGAGAGGAGCATGCCGGAAAGCATCGTGGAGTCGTTTCCGGAAATAATCTCCAGGATGGAATCCCGTGGGGCCGTCAGAGACAATCCTTATTAAACGACAGGCCTGCTTTTCAAAGCGGCTAAGATTTTTTCCATATTTTGATCGTCGTATACTTTTTCTACAACCTCATCCTCATGCTCCACCAGATCCACCTCGTAAGGTTTAACAAATTCGAGCTCCGGCTGTTCCCCGGCGTAAGCAAGAACACGCACCCGCGGACGCCATGGGAAACCCGCCGTATTATGGACCACTACCCCTATCTTCCCGCTGCTCAGGCCCACAATGCTGCCAATCGGATAAGCGGCGATATGCGCCATAAAATGTTCCATTACCTCCGGGTCGTACGCCTCCTTGTTTGACTGCAAAATCTGCAGGGCACGGTGCGTGGGCATGGCCTTACGGTAAGGACGGTCGGCAACCAGGGCGTCAAAAACATCAGCTACCGCGGCAATGCGCGCAGCAACATGTATTTGTTCGCCTGTTAAACCTTCGGGGTATCCTTTTCCATTGATACGCTCGTGGTGCTGGTAAACAGTAAGGCGGGACGCGGTTTCAACCAGCCCCTGCTCACTAATCATCTCATAACCGAAAACAGGGTGTTTTTTTACCTGGGCGAATTCTTCATCTGAAAGTGTACCGTTTTTATTTAAGATACTCAGGGGAATCTTAACCTTGCCCAGGTCATGGAGCAGGGCGCCCAGGGCGATCTTGTTCAGCTTTACCCGGGGGTATTTTAAGGAGATGCCCACGGCCACAGCGAGGACAGCCACGTTTACACTATGGGCGAAGGTGTAACCGTCGCTGGTGCGAATATCGGACAGATTAACCACAAGGTTTTGGTTATTCAACAGGTCGCCGACAATGCCACGCACAACAGCGGAGACCCTCTTTGTATGAATGATCCGTGATGGTTTTTGCGGCTGCTGCTGCACATTTTCAAAAATATCCCTGACAAGCGTCTGGGCTTTTAAACGGGTCTCGTCCATGATTACATCTTCAATGCAGATATCGGGGATAATGTCATCCTCAATGTAAACACCAGGAATGCCCAGCATCTTTAGATTATTGATATAATTTGCTTTAATCTCCATCTGCCCGCTTAGCAGCATCACCCCTCTTTCGTCATAAACCGCTTTAGCGGTTTTCATCCCCGGCTGCAACGCCCAAACCGGCACCTTACGCATCTGGCTGTTCGCTCCCGTTCACTTTTTTACATAACCTATTCATACTTGGAGACTTCGACAAATATTTCTTTTTTTCCTGTTACCTTTGACATATAACCCGGTTTCAGCAAAAAAGTTGCACAAAAACTAACTTATTCGGAGGAATTATCGATCATGCACAGCAGGCATCTACCGCGGCAATGCCCTCCCGGATCATACGGCAGACAGCCGTATTGCCAGCAACAAGGGAGACACCCCGTTTATCCAGCTCTATCACTTCTCCTCCCGCCTCCTGTACCAGCAGAGCGCCGGCCGCCACGTCCCAAGGGGAAAGATTGATTTCCCAGAAACCGTCAAACCTCCCCGCCGCCACGCAAGCCAGGTCGTAGGCCGCGGCGCCAAGACGGCGTAGTCCCCGCACCCGGGGCACGAAGTGGGCAAAGTAAGCAGCATTGTTTTCCTTATGTTCAGCTTTATCATATGGGAAGCCGGTCGCCAGTACACAATCAGCTAGGGCGGCTTTCTGCGAAACGGCCAACTCCCGGCCGTTCAGGCAGGCACCCTTCCCCTTGAGGGCGGTAAACATCTCTCCCAGAACAGGCTGGTAAACTGCACCCATTACCGTTGTGCCCCGGTACTGCAGCGCTACCGAAATAGCAAAAATGGGAATGCCCTGCGCGTAATTGGTCGTCCCGTCCAAAGGGTCGATTATCCACAGGTAATCCGAACCGTGCCGTATGGGGCCGCATTCTTCAGAGAGGATATCATGTTCCGGATAGGCTTTGCTGATAGTCTGTAGCAGCATCTTTTCCGAGAGCTTATCCACTTCTGTAACCAGCTCAACCCCGTTTTTTTTTCGCTCCACCGACAAACCCTTTTGCCCCAGCTGTTCTTTTTGCATCGCACCGGTCTCCAGCAAACAACATTGAATAGCAGTTAAAACTTCAGCAGGATCGATCATTTTCCCCTCACCGCCTGTTATCTTTCTGTCTTGTTCATATTAAACCATCTTATGATCACAGGTCAAGTCAGAGTATTTATTTTACGGTGATCCGTTTACGCAGGCTCTTTCCTCTTCTTTTTTATGGCAAACTCTGTTATACTGTAACTGCTCGCCGTATGCAGACAAACTGAGGAGGCTTTTCACTTTGAAAAAAATTGCGCTGGTTGAGCCGCAGACTACGGGAGGGCATGTGTTCAGCAAAACTCACATGCCGCGGTTGGGTTTGCCCCTTCTGGCAACCCAGTTAAGAAACGCCGGCTATGAGTCGGCTGTATACGTAGGGCCTGCTGCGGCACTGCCTTGGGAGGAAATTCTCAAGGCAGACTTGGTTGGTATCTCCGCCATTACCCCCACAAGCCGGGAGGCGTATCGTATCGCCGCCTACCTGCGCCATGCTGGCGTGCCTGTCGTGATCGGCGGCATTCATGCCACTTTTTTGCCGGAAGAGGCTTTACAGTACGCGGATTATGTGATGCGGGGCGAAGCCGACTTTACTTTTCCCGCTCTGATAAATTGCCTGCATGAAGGGAGATCACCCCGCGAAATTCCCGGCCTTTCTTACCGCGAGGGCGACATCGTGCGGCACAATCCCTGTCCTACTGTATGGGTCGATCTAAATGATCTACCCATACCCGATCTCTCCCTCTTCGCCCGGGGCGGTATCGGCCGGGGAGCTGTCCCGGTGATGACCTCCCGTGGCTGCCCCTTCAACTGCACCTTCTGCAGTGTTACCCCAATGTTCGGCAGGGGTTACCGCTTCCGCTCCACGGAGAGTGTGTTGCAGGAACTTTCCCGCTACAGCGGGCGGCATATCTTTTTCTGCGACGACAACTTTACCGCCGACCGCCGGCGGAGCATTGAACTGCTGCAGGGGATTGTTGACCGTAAAATTTCCATCAAAGGTTGGGGCGCCCAGTTGCGCGTGGAAGCATCACGAGACTCTGAGCTTATGGAGATGATGCGCCGCACCCGCTGCCACATCGCCTATCTGGGCTTGGAATCAATCAACGAAGCCACCTTGAAGGCCTACAATAAAAAACAGAGCGTGGAGGATATTGCCGATGCCATACAACGTTTCCACGCTTATGGTATCAGGGTACACGGTATGTTTGTTTTCGGCGGAGATGACGATACGGTGGAAACAATCCGTGAGACAGTTGACTTTGCCCTGCGGATGCGTATTGATACCGTGCAGTTTTTAATGCTCACCCCCTTGCCGGGGACATCCCTTTTTGCCAGGCTGGAAGCGGAAGGGCGCTTGCTTACCCGGGACTGGGAGCTATATGACGGCCATCATGCCGTCTTTCACCCGGCCCGCATGACTCCTGAGCATCTGCAGGAAGAAACAGTCAAAGCCTTTCAGCGTTTTTATGCGCCCGGGCATATCATGCAGAACTTTTTCTATATGGGATGGGCCTCCGCCCTTTACCGGGGGTTGGGTTGGTGGCTGGTCCGCCGCTTTGTACAGGAAAATCGCTGCTACCACCAGTTTCTCGCACAGTTTCAGAGAGAAGCCAGACGTGTCCCCCTGCTTTACCGGCGCGTACAGGGCCTGGCGAGGCCGGATCAGCAGAACAATGAAGCACAGCGCCAGCTGAAAATCTTTATCACCGAAAGCCGCGGCGTGTTTTATGTAAGGCTGCGCGGCTTTTTGGATTGGCTCACCTTAAAAGAAATAAAACGGTCCCTGCAGGGGCACTTACCGGCCCGTTTCTTTCAACTGGTTGTAGATACAAAAGGGTTGAATTTCTCCTCGGAGGGCGCCTCGCATTCCTTTACACGCCTGCTTGGCCGCCTGCAGAAAAGGGCCCACCGCTTGCAGCTTATCTACAGCTCCAGTGAACGGCCGGCCTTTCTAACTCTGCGCCATTATCTCGCCAGACTGTCCCGCTATGAGCTCCTTCCCCGCAAGCGTTAAAATAAACCGGGCGGTTTTTACCCCGCTTCATTGCCTGCTGTGCTTTTCGCCGGTAACGAGGAAGATTACTTCCTCGGCAATATTGGTAGCATGATCGGCAATACGCTCCAAATAGCGGCTCACTAAAATGAGATAGGTGGCCTGAGTGATTGTTCGGGGGTTTTCCATCATAATAGTGAGCAGCTCGCGGAAGACCTGGGCGTTCAGCTGATCCACCTCATCATCCATGTCAATGGTTTGCACTGCCAACCCCACATCCTCCTGGATGTAGGAGTCGAGGGCGTCTTTGACCATACGCTGGGTGATCTGCGTCATACGCGGTATATCCACCAGCGGCTTGATCAACGGTTCCCGGCCGATACGGCAGGTCACCTGGGAGATGTTTACGGCATTATCAGCCATCCGTTCCAGGTTGGTAACCATCTTGAACAGGGTGGAAATCTTGCGCAGATCTTTAGCCATAGGCTGCTGGGTGGCAATAAAGGTGAGACATCCTTCCTCAATTTTACTTTCCAGGTCATCAATATTGTCATCATCCCGGCATACTGCCTCTGCCAGCTCCAGGTCCTGCTCTTTCAAGGATTGCACAGCCCGGGCAATGCTCTCCTCTACCAGGCCGCCCATCTGCAGCAGCAGCTTTTGCAGTTCCCCCATTTTTTTATCAAAGTAAACCTTCCTTTCATGCCCTTTCGGGTCCACAACTTTAGCCCCCTTTCTTTAGCCGAAACGGCCGGTTATATATTCTTCCGTGCGGGTGTCTTTGGGTTTAGTAAAGATCTGTGAAGTCTGCCCCCACTCGACCAGTTCGCCCAACAGGAAAAAGGCTGTCATATCGGAGATACGTGCCGCCTGCTGCATGTTGTGTGTGACTATAATTATTGTATAACTGCCTGCCAAGGCGCGGATAAGGTCTTCGATGCGCTGAGTCGCCATCGGATCCAGGGCCGATGTAGGTTCATCCATCAGCAGGATCTCCGGCTTGACCGCCAACACGCGGGCAATGCAGAGACGCTGCTGCTGTCCACCGGAAAGGGAGAGGGCTGAATCCTTAAGGCGATCCTTGACTTCATCCCAGAGCACGGCCTGCTTCAGACTCTCTTCCACAATCCCGTCCAGGATGGAACGCTTGTGCACACCGTGAATACGCGGACCGTATGCCACGTTTTCATAGATGCTTTTGGGGAAGGGGTTGGGCTGCTGGAAAACCAGGCCAACGCGCCGCCGCAGATCCACCACGTCCAGTTCCGGTTTATAAATATTAACATCGTCAATAAGCATTCTGCCTACCACGCGGGTCCCCGGAATAAGGTCGTTCATGCGGTTAATGACGCGCAGAAAAGTTGTTTTGCCGCAGCCAGACGGGCCGATCAGGGCGGTAACAGCATGATCCCTCATCTCCATATTTATGTTATGCAGAGCCTGCTTATTCCCGTAGAAAAAGGAAAGGTCTTCCGCCTTGACTTTTACACGGTAATTTAGCTGATTGTTGGGCTCGCTCCGCGTTATAACCAGCCGTTTACTTAATTTATTCCCCTGGTGGAGGCGGAGTTCCTCCCGCGGGGAATTCTCCTGCTTGTCATGATACTCCAGCGCCTGCTTTCTTATCTCCATTCAATTACCTCCATATTAATTACCTCCCATAGTTTGCATGCCAGGTTAAACTAACGCTGAAAGCGTCTGCGGAAACGATAACGCAGCATAATCGCTCCCAGGTTTAACAAGAATACAAGCACAAGCAGGACAAAGGCAGTCCCGTACGCCAGCGGCCGTACCGCCGTAATATCGTGATGCTGCGTGGCTAAAACGAAAAGATGATAGGGCAGGGCCATGAACTGGCTGAAAAGAGAATCCGGCAGAAAGGGAAGGAAAAAGGCCGCCCCCGTAAAGAGGATGGGTGCCGTCTCCCCCGCTGCTCGGGCCAGACCGAGGATTACACCAGTTAGCATGCCGGGAAAGGCCGGCGGCAGCACCAAGCTGCGCACCATCTGCCACTTTGTCGCTCCCAGGGCCAGTCCCCCTTCCCGGTAAGATTGGGGCACGGCTTTTAATGCCTCCTCCGCCGCCGTTACCGTTACCGGCAGGGTAAGCAACCCCAGCGTCATACCTGCCGCCAGCAGCGAAACCCCGAAGCCCAGATACTGAACAAAGAGAGCCACACCGAAAAGGCCAAAGACGATGGAGGGCACTCCCGATAGATTACGCAGGGCAGTGCGGATAAGATTGGTAATCAAGCCCCGTATCGCATATTCATTGAGAAAAATAGCCGTAGTGATACCGAGGGGTACGGCAAACAGCGCCGCGATGATTGTGACATAAAAAGTGCCGACAATGGCTGGGTAGATACCCCCTTTGGTCATGCCGGAATGGGGCATCCGGCTGAGAAACTCCCAGTTTATTACCCCCAGCCCCTTACTGGCAATATCAAAAAGGATCACCAGCAGGATAAACATGGCTGCTCCCAGAGATATTCTTAATAAAAGAAATGCCAGTTTTTCCTCGCGGTATTTATTCCGGTGCGCGCGCTGGCTCAAGGACATTGCATTTTTTGGCGATTCAGTTCCAGCCAAGCTTTAAGCCCTCCTTCGGTAGCGTTCAAAGATAATATCCGCCAGCATGTTAATGAAAAAGGTGATCAGAAATAGAATAAGCCCCACCATAAAGAGAGAATGGAAATGCAGGCTGCCCCGGGGGACCTCCCCCATCTCGATCGCAATATTCGCGCTGAGCGTGCGCACAGGATCCAAGAATGAGCCGGGCATGGCAAGGGCGTTGCCCGTAGCCATGAGCACCGTCATTGTTTCCCCGATGGCCCTGCCCATGCCCAGCATGGAGGCGGCAATAATACCGGAGAGGGCGGCAGGTATGGTCACATTTCTGATCGTCTGCCAGCGGGTGGCTCCCAAGGCCAAAGAGGCATGGCGGTATTCCTGGGGAACGGCGGTGATAGCGTCTTCTGCCAGGCTGACTACGGTAGGCAGGGCCATAATCCCCACCAGGACAGCCCCGTTCATGGCGTTAATGCCACTGGGGATATTAAAAATACGGGCGATAAGGGGCGCCAGGACGACTAGACCAAAAAAGCCGAGCACTACGGAAGGGATGCCGGCAAGAATTTCAATGATCGG
Source organism: Bacillota bacterium (assembly GCA_003456095.1). Classification (GTDB taxonomy): domain Bacteria; phylum Bacillota; class Dethiobacteria; order DTU022; family UBA8154; genus UBA8154. The sequence continues at coordinate 2,472 of DMPF01000079.1, read as the reverse complement.
CTTGAAGATCTCCCTTTCCCGCGAGCTTGCCACCTCCGCCAGATAAGCGGCACAGGCCACGCCCAGCGGCACCGCAATCACCAAAGCACCAGTCCCCACCATAAATGTGCCCAGGATCAGGTTCAGCGTGCTGAACTGGGGCGCACCGAAGGCGGTGGGTCGCCATAAGCCAGTGGTGAAAAACCCCGTGATGCCTACTTCCCGCAGTGCCGGTATGCTGTTGTTTAGTAAAGTATAAAAAATTCCCAGCAGGATAAAGATGGAGATTAAACCGCAAAGCAGAAAAAAAAGTCTTATTGCCCTTTCCCTTAGTTTGTGCAATTGCATACCCCTTTTGCTGGCCGACTATAACAGCACCGTGAAATAACAGGGACAAGGGGGCGGATTGAGCCCCCCATCCCTAAACGTGAACGTTTTGTTGCCCAGGCGGAACGGTCAAGACCGTTCCCTACTGCTGGATGCCTGCGGAATTTTTGTTAAATTCCCTGTCTGCATCGGTGATGGGGTAAAAACCACTTTCCAGCACAATCTCCTGTCCCCGTTCGCTTAATTCGAACTCGAGGAACTTCCTTATGGCTCCTTCCGGTCTGCCGGCAACAAACTGGTAGAGAGGCCGGCTGATGGGGTAAGCCCCACTAGTGATATTTTCTAATTCAAGAGGGGATACCGGCGGCTCTCCTTTTTGCGCCGCGATGCTTAGCACCTTGATGCCGGGGCGTACGTTGCCGCCCTCTGTCGCATAGCCGATGGCGATATAGCCAATCCCCGTCACGTCACTCCTCACTGCTTCAAGGATATCGGCGTTTCCTACCATATTACGCATACCCGGATCATAGTCACCCCGCAACACCCACTCCATAAAAAAGATAAAGGTACCCGAGTTGCTCTGGCGGCCATAGAGGTTAATGCCCTTGTCTTCTCCGCCGACCTCACTCCAGTTGGTAATCTCACCGCGGAAGATAGCTCCCAACTCTTCCATGCTCAGGGATTCCGCTGGGTTATTTTCATTTACGATCGCCGCCACCCCATCCATGGCAAAACGCACCGCTACCGCCTCGACACCGTTGGCCCGGGCTTTTTCGATCTCGCTGTCTTTCATAGGGCGGGAGGAATTGGCGATATCAACGGTCCCGTCAAGCAAGGCGGCAATTCCTGCACCGGAACCGCCGCCGGTAACGGCGATCTGCACCTGCGGATAGGTGAGCATAAATTCCTCCGCCAAACTAGCTACCATGTTTACCTCTGAATCAGAACCCCTGATCTGGATCGTGGCTGCTTCAATGGCGTCTGGTTCAGCGGCACCCTGAGGAGACGGCGCTGCCGTCGCATCCTGCGCAGGCGGAGGGCTTACCTCCTGGGGCCGGCCACATCCGCCAACCAGCAGGCTCCCGCTGAGTAGGACAACCAACATGAAGACTCCAAACTGCGATGCTTTACTTTTTCTCTTTAGCAAGACATTTTCCCTCCTTAATTTTTGATTAACATAAATTATTTTCTGCCTTCATTATGTTACAAAATGATTGTTAAATATAGAGGATAAATGTGTTAAAATTAAGTTAAAACCATGTTAAATTTATATTAAATCACCGGGGGTGCAGGGTGCCTTTTCACGGCTGCATTCTTAAGCAAAGGATGCTTAAATGCAGACAAAAAAAACAGGGACTGGGCCCGCCCCTGTTTAGATATTTTGTAGGAGGTTAGGTTTTAGCAAAATATTTTAACTATTTATTATTATAAAAAAAAATAAGCCGTTTGGCAAGAGTGAAAATAAAAAAATTTTCCAACAAGGTATTTTTTCCCGCGTTAAACCGCTACGGGAGCAAGGGGCAGATAGACGGAAAAAGTGGTTCCCACGCCCACGCTGCTCTCAACCGTCACGTGGCCGCCGTGGGCTTCAAGAATATGTTTGACGATGGCCAGGCCCAGGCCGGTTCCGCCAAGCCGCCGGGAACGGCCCTTATCTACACGATAAAAGCGCTCAAAAATATAGGGAATATTACGGGCGGGGATACCGATGCCGGTATCCTTTACTGCCGCCAGCAGTTCTTTCCCTTTCTCCTGCAGCTTAATCTCGATCCTGCCTCCCTGGGGCGTATATTTAATGGCGTTTTCCAATATATCGATAAACATCTGCAGCAGCCAGTCGGGATCACCCCAGATGTTTCGCAGCTCATGCCCGTGGATAATGAGGTTGACCTCCAGGTTTTTCGCCTCGCTGTGACCCCGCAGCAAACTGACAGCTTCTTCCACCACGTTTTTCAAGTCCACTTTCTGCTTCTTCATCACTCCTTTACTGCTCTCAATCTGGGATAGATCCAGAAGATCTTTAAGCAGGCGGGACAGCCGCTCCGCTTCTTTATCGATTATTGTTAAAATACGCTCCGCCATTTTGGGATCCTGCCAGTTTTGTTCATCAAGAAGCGTTTCCGTATATCCTTTAATTACGGTGAGGGGTGTACGCAGTTCATGGGA
>DMPF01000044.1 GCA_003456095.1 Bacillota bacterium | reverse complement strand
GCTGCCCGATGTGCGGGACGGATTAAAACCGGTACACCGCCGCATCCTTTATGCCTTTTCCGAATTGGGTATGACGCAGGATAAACCGCATAAAAAGTCAGCCCGTCTGGTGGGGGAAGTCCTGGGTAAATATCACCCCCACGGCGACCAGGCGGTCTATGAAGCGATGGTTCGTCTGGCCCAGCCCTTTACCACCCGTTATCCCCTGGTTGACGGACATGGCAACTTCGGTTCCATGGACGGGGACGCGGCAGCGGCCATGCGTTACACCGAGGTCCGTCTTTCCCCGCTGGCCCTGGAGATGCTTCGGGATCTGGACAAGGAAACGGCTGATTTTCGCCTCAATTTTGACGAGAGCCTGGAAGAACCGGTGGTTTTACCCTCTCGTTTCCCTAACCTGCTGGTGAACGGTTCTACCGGGATCGCCGTAGGTATGGCCACCAATATTCCCCCCCACAACCTGACGGAGATTATTAACGCGCTGGAGCTGCTCAGCAAAAAACCGCAGGCAACAGATGATGAACTGCTGGCGCTTGTGCGCGGGCCCGATTTTCCCACCGGTGGCATCATCCTCGGTACTGCGGGGATCCGTGATGCCTATCTGACCGGCAGGGGCAGCATTCAGCTGCGGGGCAAGACCAGTGTGGAGATGGGGAAGGACGGCAAGGAGAGGCTGCTTATTACCGAAATTCCCTATCAGCAGAACAAAGCCGTGCTTATTGAAAAGATTGCCGAACTGGTGCGGGAGAAAAAAATCGAAGGGATCGGTGAGCTCCGCGATGAGTCGGACCGTAGCGGGGTGCGCATTGTCATCGAAATGCGCCGCGGTTTTAAGCCGGACCTCATATTGAATCAGCTTTATAAATTTACGCCCTTGCAACAGAGCTATAGCGTAATCATGCTTGCGCTCACTGACGGACGACCCAAAATATTTACCCTGCGGGAGCTGCTCTGTGCCTACCTGGAGCACCAGAAAGAGGTAGTGGCACGCCGTTCCAGATTTCTCCTGGATCGTGCCCTGGAGCAGGCACACCTGGTAGAAGGGCTGCGCATCGCTCTGGATAACCTGGACCGGGTGATTGAAATTATCCGCAGCGCTCCCGACGAAAAAGAAGCGCGGCGGAACCTCATCGATAACTTTATCCTGAGCGAAAAACAGGCACAGGCCATTCTGGAGATGCGCCTGCGGCGGCTCACCGGGTTGGAAAGGCAAAAGCTGGAGGAGGAGTACCGCACCCTGATGGAGGAGATTGCTTATCTGCGGGCCCTGCTGGCGGATGAAACGCTGATTATGGGAGAAGTGAAACGGGAGCTGACCGTAATTAAACAGAAATATGGGGATGGGCGGCTGACGAAAATTGTGGCCGCCGAGGGTGAGATCGAACCGGAAGATCTTATTCACGAAGAAAAAGTGGTGATCACGCACACACACCAGGGATATATTAAGCGCATGCCTCTGGATACGTACCGCAGCCAGCACCGGGGGGGCAGGGGCATTATCGGCCAAACCATGCGTGAGAAGGATTTTGTCGAACATCTTTTTGTCTGCTCCACCAGGGATCTGCTCCTCTGCTTCAGCAACATGGGAAAGGTTTACCCCCTTAAAGTTTATGAGATCCCGGAAAGCGGACGTACCGCACGGGGCACGGGCAGCGTCAACCTTCTTCCTCTGGAAAAGGGAGAATATATCACCGCGGTATTCCGCAGCGTGGAGCATGGGGAGGAAGATTGCATTATTATGACCACGCAGCAAGGGCTGGTGAAGAAAAGCCCGCTGCACGAGTACGCTTCCGCCCGCCGCTCCGGTCTTATTGCTCTGGGGCTCAATGCCGGGGACCAGCTTATCGCGGTGCGCCATCTCAGTTGCGGTGCAGAAACGAGAGAAAGGGAGCCTGACGCGGATCTGCTTATGGCCACGACTGCCGGCCTGCTCATCCGCTTTGCCGCACGGGATTTGCGCCCCCTCGGGCGTACTGCCCGGGGCGTAAAGGGTATCGCCCTTGCCCCCGGCGAACAGGTGGTAAATATGAATCTGCTGCCGGCCGGCGACCCGGAGAAAACCGCCCTGTTGCTGGTAACGGAAAGGGGTTTCGGCAAAGTCACCCGAGCCCATGAATTTCACCGGCAGAACCGCGGCGGTAAGGGTGTGCTGGCCCTCAAAATAAACGAACAGGTGGGGAAGCTGGTCAGCTTTGCCCTTGTGCGGAAAGATGACGAGTTTATCATTATTACGGCCCGCGGCTTGGTGATCCGTGAAAAAGTCGCCCCCGTCCCTGTGCAGGGCCGTTATGCCCGGGGTGTTACCCTGATCAAACTATCCCCCGATGATAAAGTGGTCAATATGGCCTTATTGCCCCGCGAATAAGCGCCGACTGGAGGTAGTTAAGCTGAAAAAAGCCCCTGTTACCGCGCCTGCGCTTGTTCTATTGCTGTTGTTCCTGCTTTTAGCCGTTTTTTTACTGGATTGGGCCGGACCGCCGAAGCAATCCGTATCGGCAGAGCCGCCCCGCAGTACGGATATGGCCGTAATCGGCGGAACAACAGCGGCACTGCTCACCGCACTGCACGCCGCCCAAAACGGCGCCCAGGTCTACCTTTTCCCCCAGGGGCAGGAGCTCGGCAGTGATCTTTCTTTCTTGCTTGCGGAAGGTTTGGCTGCGCCCCTGACCCCGGTGCAAGAGAAACTGGGGGTTAGCTTTACCCCTGTTGAATTTAAAGAGCTTCTCCGCGCAAAGGGAGAAGATATGCACGATCCGGTGCTGCTGAATGCTTTTATCCAATTCTCGCCCTACCTTTATACCTTCTGGGAAAAGCTAAGCGGGGTTTCATTTGATTATCTGCCTGACGCGGCAGGCAAGCCCTATCTCCATTCTTTCAACCCGGCGCATCAGCCTGACCCCGCTTCAGTGCGGCGGGAGCTGGAACTAAAGCTGCACCGCGCCGGGGTGATGATCCGGGATGATGCTGTGCAGGAGCTGCTTTTTTCCCTTGATGGCGCAGTCAGCGGACTGGTTCTGACGCGGAAAGGGGAAATAAAAGAAATGATCAACCTGCGTTCCGTTGTTTTAGCTGACGGCGGCTATAGCGGTGAGCTGCAGCACTGGCACCGTTTCCTGCAGCCGGAGTACATCAAAGCGCTCCGTCCACACGAAAAGGGCTGGGGGCTGCGCTTTGCCGCAGCAAGGGGGATGGATCTGCTGCAGACCGGTTTTTTGCGGCGGCGGCTCATTCTTTATGCTCCTACAGACGGGATATATTGCTTTTTCTCCCGTCACTCCTGGAAAGATGCCTATTTATTAAACAGCAAAGAGCAGCTGCCGGTCCGGAACGGCCAGGGTGAAGCGGATTTTCTCCATTTCGTGCAAAATTCTCCACCAGGCGGCGTATTTCTGCTTGCCGCCCTGGAGGATATCCCTGCCACCTGTGCGCCTTTTTTCCGCAATTTCAGCGACTGGGAAAACCAGGCCCTCTTACCCGGAAGCGGGTTCTCTTCCTTCCCCCATCCTCCCGGTGCCGTCCGTCTTGCCGCCCCTGTCCGTGTCGGCATAGATTACACGCCTGACGGCCTTGCGGTCACGCCCCGCGGCGAAGTTAAACGGAGCGGGACAATCGTGAAGGGTCTTTACGCGGCGGGGGAAATATGCGGCGGATTGCACGGTAAATTTGTCCTGCCGGGCATGCCCCTGAGCGAAACCATTTTTCTTGCCGCCACGGCCGGTGAGGCTGCGGCCCGGCACGCCTGGCGGTAGAAGAAGCAAGGGGCAGGAGACTTTGTGACCACTGATAATCTTTGATGAAGATATAAGTCTGCCCATCTTCACAAAAGGGCCTTAT
>DMPF01000172.1 GCA_003456095.1 Bacillota bacterium | reverse complement strand
ATGGAAGAGGGAGAGCAAAATCGCACATGCTTTTTGTTCGTACCAGGAAAGGACCAGGGTCAGGGGCAAATCGTTTACCCCGCAAGCAAAGGCGTTAGCCAGGGCCACGGCCACCTGGACGGCGGAATAAGCATCGTTACACTGCCCCATATCCAAAAGGCGCGGAATACCACCAATATCCCCCAGTTTCTTGTCAAAGAAACGGTACTTGCCGCAGGCAAGAGTGAGCACGACCGTATCAGCAGGTGCTTTCTCCACAAATTCCGTATAATAGCTGCGGCCCGCCTTGGCCCCGTCACAGCCGCCAACCAGGAAGAAATGCCTGATTGCGCCACCTTTTACGCCATCGATTACCTTATCGGCCACACCCAGTACCGTATTACGGGCAAAGCCGACCATTACACTTCCCTGGTCCAGATCTTCCGCAAAACCGGGCATCTCCAGTGCTTTCTGAATAGCTGGGCTAAAATCACCGCCAGTGAGATGGACAGCCCCGGGCCAACCGACCATGGCGGTTGTAAAGATATTGCCAAGGTAGGTATCTTGTGGCTCCTGGATACAGTTCGTAGTCATGACAATGGCACCGGGAAATTGGGAGAACTCTTTCTTTTGATTCTGCCAGGCGGTACCATAGTGGCCGTAAAAATGCGCATATTTCTTCAACCCGGGATAGCCGTGGGCCGGCAGCATTTCACCATGACTATAAACATTAATGCCTTTACCGGCGCTCTGCTCCAGGATAGCCTGGAGGTCTTTCAGATCGTGGCCCGACACAAGCAGAGATTTACCCTTTTTGTGCCCAAGAGGGACTTGCGTAGGCACGGGTTGGCCAAATACACCTGTGTTCCCCGCATCGAGCAGCTCCATGGCCCGCAGGTTCACTTCCCCCACTTTCAGCACAGCATCAACCCACTCGGCAAAGCTAAGCTGTTTGTCCGCAGTCAGAGATGCCAGCGCCCCGTGGATAAATGCATAAACTCCATCGTCCTCCTGGCCGAGAACAGCGGCGTGATGCGCGTAGGCAGCCAGTCCCTTAAGCCCAAAGAGCATGGTCTGCTGCAGCGACTGGATATCCATTTCCGCCTTGCTGTCCCATGGCTGTTCAATCTCTTCCCCTTGCTTGATGAGGGTATCCAAAGCTGCGGCAGGCGTAAACGCAGCTGCCGAATCGCTAAATTCCACTTTGCCTCCAGCCGCCTTTACTTTCTCCTTCAGCTTGCCGGTCAGGGATCTAGTGCGCTCAATGAACTCCACAAAGCGCCGGGAGTCGAAATTAACGTTGGTTAAAGTGGAGAACAATGCTTCCGTTGTGAATCGATCCACATCATGGTCCACAACGCCGAATTGCCGTCCTTCATGAGCTACCAGGGACAATCCTTTCAGAGAGTGTATCAGCAGGTCCTGTAACGCCGCCACTTCCGGTTTTTTGCCACAAACCCCCCTTACCGTACATCCGGTTCCATGGGCCGTTTGTTCACACTGATGGCAAAACATTTCTGCATCTCTCCTTTTCATTTATTTTAAAGTAATATGCGGAGATGTTCAACACTTTTTTGCGCGAAGGTTTACAAGATCCGCAATGCTTTCCCGGCTCAACTCGGCCAGCATGGCGGCCTGAGCCCGCCCTAAAATTTCGCGTACCCGGCATACGGGTTTGTTCGGGCATTCGTATGCCGCAGAAAGGCATACATTTATCGCCAATTTCCCCTCCACTGCCGTAATAATGTCGGCAATGGTAATACCCGTCGCCGGAACGGCCAGGCGCACACCACCCTGGGTACCGCGCTGTGTTGTGATCAGCCCGGCATTTGTCAGAAGCTGGATTGTCTTTTTTAAAAATACCTCCGGGATTTCCTGATGCTGGGAGATAGTTTTTGTAGTTAACAGCTCCCCTTTGGCTGCATTTGCCAGCTCTATTATGGTACGGATAGCGTACTCACTCTGGCGTGTAATCTGCATCTTAAAGTTACCTCACTCAACAATTAATAAAAAATAGGAAACTTCGCACTGCCAACTTAAAACAACACTCTGCATATCAAATAAACACTTTTTCCTCACCACCACTATTAAGATAAATATCATCTTAAATATCATTATTAACTATATTTCGCTAGCTCCGTTACAATTCCTGCTTACTTAAAAATATTTTTTAAATTTATCAAGGAAATTTTTTTGGGTGGCGGAAAAAACGCCTGAGGACGCTTGACGGCAGCAGAGCAATTATAATACCATAATGGAGGAAATAGGGCTTTTACGGAAATACTTTTAGGAAAAAAGCGGGAGGTATAATGAACGGCGAGATTATTTTCGATTATGCTGATGCGGGTAATTTTGTGAAGAAGCATGAACTGGAGGCCCTGGAAGCACAGGTGCTTGCAGCCCATGAGACGCTGCACCGCTATGAAGGCCCCGGACGGGAATACCTGGGGTGGCTGGGCTGGCCTCTCCATTGCAGCCGTGAGGACGAGGATAAGATTGCCCGGGTTGCCGCGCAAATCAGAGAAAGAGCGGAAATATTCGTGGTAATCGGGATCGGCGGTTCCTACCTGGGGGCCCGCTCCGCCCTGGAACTCCTCGGCCACAGCTTTTATAACCAGCTGCCGCGGGAAAAAAGGGGAGGTCCCCGTATCTTCTTCGCCGGCTGTAACCTCAGCGCTACATATTTAGCTCATCTTTGGGATTTGATCGATCAACAGGATTTGGCGATCAACGTTGTCTCCAAGTCGGGAAACACTCTGGAGCCTGCTTTGGCTTTCCGTTTCTTTCGGACTATGCTGGAAAAACGTTACGGCAAGAAGGGTGCCCGGGAGCGCATTATCACTACCACAGGGGAAAAGGGGGCGTTGCGCCGGCTTGCGCAACAGGAAGGTTATGAAACCTTTACCGTGCCTGGCGACATTGGCGGTCGTTATTCGGTGCTTACGGCGGTGGGGCTGCTCCCCGTGGCTGTGGCCGGTATCGATATTGCCGAGATTATGGCCGGGGCGCGTCGGGGGTGCCGCTTGTACGACGAGGAGAAGCTTGTAGACAATCCTGCTTATCTCTATGCCGCGCTGCGCCAGATTATATATCGCAAAGGCAAAATTATTGAATTGCTGGCTAGTTATGAGCCGTCATTTTCTTTATTTACAGAATGGTGGAAGCAGCTTTTCGGTGAAAGCGAAGGTAAAGATCAAAAAGGGATTTTCCCTGCAGGGGTTAGTTTTACCGCGGACCTGCACGCGATGGGCCAGTTCATTCAGGACGGCTACCGCAATCTTTTCCTTACCACTCTCTGGCTGGAAAAACCGCCGCAAGACCGGGAAATACCTCCTCTTGCAGAGAACATTGACGAACTGAACTTTTTGGCAGGAAAATCAATGCACTATGTCAACAAAAAGGCCTGCGCCGGAACAATTATGGCCCACAGCAGCGGAGGCGTTCCCAATTTAAAGATCATTATCCCGGAGATGACTCCCCGCTGTTACGGTCAACTCGTCTATTTCTTCGAAAAAGCCTGTGCCGTCAGCGGTTATCTGCTGGGTGTTAATCCTTTTGATCAACCGGGCGTGGAAGCGTACAAAAATAACATGTTTGCCCTGCTTGACCCCAAATGAAATATTACAGTGAAAATTCCTTGTGCATATTCCTGTGCTTAAATGTTTTGCGGCGGTCGGCATACTCCTCAACAACATGACCACAGCCAAGCAGCTTATACTTATAAATAACCAGGCCGTCAAGCCCCACCGGGCCTCTGGCATGGATCTTCCCGGTGCCTATCCCCACCTCCGCACCAAAGCCATAGCGGAAGCCGTCGCTAAAACGGGTGGAACAGTTCCAAAAAACATTACCAGAATCCACATATTCCATAAACCGGGCAGCCCTTTCTTTCTCCGCGGTTATGATCGTATCGGTATGCCCTGAACCGTATTTGTTAATGTGAGCAACAGCCTCATTTAGGCCGGAGACAACTTTTATGGATAATTTATAATCAAGATATTCAGTTTTCCAATCATCTTCGCTGGCAGGAGCGACCGGGATCAGGACCTGGGTTCTGGGGCATCCGACCAGCTCCACTTTTTTCTCGTCCATCGCGCGCTGAAGCAGAGGTAAAAACTGCGGCGCGATCTTTTCATGGACAAGGAGTGTTTCTGTGGCATTGCATACGGCTACGTACTGCGTTTTGGAGTCAACAACGATCTGCAGCGCCATCTCAAGGTCTGCGCCGGCATCGACATAGCAGTGGCAAATGCCGTCTGCGTGCCCCAGCACGGGAATAGCTGAATTATCCATGATATAACGCACAAATTCATTGGAACCTCTGGGGATAATAAGGTCAAAGTAACGATCCATTTTGAGCATATCGCTCACTTCCGCCCGTGTTTCCAAAAGCGCGGCCCAGTTTGCGGGAATGCCGGCTGCCGCGGCCGCGTCGACAATGACCTCGGCCAGGATACGATTGGTTTCCTTTGCCTCCGCCCCCCCCTTCAGGAGAACGCCGTTTCCGCTTTTAAGGCAAAGGGTTGCAATCTGCACAAGCGCATCAGGTCTTGATTCAAAAATAACGCCGATTACACCAATCGGGCAGGTTACTTTATAGAGCTCCAGCCCTTCATCCAGCTCCGTGGAAAGCAACGTCCTGCCCACAGGGTCATCAAGCCCGATCAGGCTGTTGATGCCGTCAACCGCATCGGCAATTTTTGCCTCATTAAAAAATAGCCTCTTTAAAAGGGGGGCAGCCAGGTTTTCCTGCTTGCTTCGCTCCAGATCTGCGAGGTTAGCCATGATGATTTCATCTTGGCGTCCATTCAGGGACGCAGCTATCTGTGCCAGTGCCTTATTTTTAAGTTCAGAGCCTGCCGCAGCCAGCTTTAACGAAGACTCTTTTACCTGGCGGGCCAATTCATGCATACTCATATCATCTCCATGCGTGAGGATATAACCGTTCTGGTGGATGAAGAGAAAAAAAGGGTTCTTTAATATATTCAGATCTTAAATTATATACGCAGCAGATCCCTCAAAGCGGACATGACTGCAGCAGCTTCGTCGTTGATCACAAGATCGGCCAGATGGTCCAATACTGTAGGTTGGCGGTCGATGATCACCAGCCTGGCACCGGCCTGCTTTGCCAATTGAGGGAAAGATGCCGCCGGGTATACTACCAGAGATGAGCCGATACAGATAAAAAGATCACTATTTACAGTGTGACGGCGTGCTTCCCCCAGGACTTTTTCCGACAAAGATTGACCGAAAGAAATGGTTGCCGGCTTAAGAAAACCCCCACAATCACAATCTTCTACTGTTTTTTCTTCTTCCAGGCGCAGGTAAATATCTTCCCAGGGATAGGAACGGCTACAGGATAGGCAGCGTACCTCCCACATGTTGCCATGCAACTCCAATACCTTCTGCGGCAAACTTCCCCCTTTCTGGTGCAGACCGTCTATATTCTGGGTAATCACAACGGAAAGCATGCCTCTATGCTCCAGCGCAGCTACGACATGATGGGCGGCATTGGGTAGAGCCTCCCGGGAAATTTTCCAGTTTTCGCGATAAAATTCCCAGTAACAGCGCCGGCTCTGTGCACTGGCAAGAAAACGGGGAAAAGAAAGTTCATCCGGATTAAATCGTGACCACAACCCACCGGGGCTGCGGAAGTCAGGAATGCCGGAAGCGGTACTAATCCCCGCTCCACTGAAAACCACTGACCGACTAGGCAAGGCTTCCTCCAGCCAGCTTGCAAGTGTGGCAGCATGTCCATCTTTAATGGCCATCAGCCTCTCCTCCTTTGTTTATTGCTCAGGCTACATTTTCAGCGGGGCGCAGGATGCTCACTATAAGTGCAATTTTTAGTGTGTTTCTTCTTCGCTGTCCGTACCTTCCGGCATAAATTCCCGGCAGTCATAAGTAAATTCCACCAGACGCATCTGCATATAAATAGGAGCACTGCAGCGCACGGCTAGGGCAATAGCATCGCTGGGGCGGGAATCGACAATAATGATTTTATCGTGGCACTCCAGGTACAGCTCGGCATAATAAGTGCTGTCACGGATATCGGTAATAACTATTTTTTCCAACACTCCGCCCAAGTTTTCACACAACAGTTTGAGTAAATCGTGAGCAAGAGGCCGAGGAAAGGTCTTTCCCTGCAGAAAAGAAGCAATGGCCTGGGCTTCAAATGGTCCAACGGAGATGGGCAGCACTTTTTTCGTTTCTTTATCCGTTAAGAGGATAAGAAATCCCCCGCTTTGATCTACTGTCACGGCATGTACCTTCATTTCGATCATTGCACCCATCTCCTTCCCCCACTTTGTATTATTTTACCACAAGGAATCATTCATTAAAAGCGTTTGGTATATGTCATGTTAATTAAATATGATCTCGCCCTACCTTTATGCCCGAATGTTAAAAATTAAAAAGCAGGGATAGAAGCGAAATTTATGCAAAAAATAAACGCAGGAAAGGGGGGATTGTGTTGGCAAAAAAAATACAACAAAAGCAGAAAACAGAAGCCCAATTGCAGCAAGCGCGGCATGACCAATGTAAATGTTGACGCTGGTGCAGACCTGGAAGTGGAACGGGAATTTAGAGATAATGCCTGTGAGCGTACAACCGGCAGTATTTGTGACCGTACAAACAAGAAAAGGTAACCAAAGAGAAGGGGGCCATAGCGGCCCCCTTCTCTTTATTCATTGTATCCCTAAATCTTTATGGCTTTGGTCGATCCGGGCAGCCAATGTATCCAGCGCGGCTAGGTGCTCTTCCCGGGGATAACCTTTTGCCACCACCGGTTCGAGCAGTTCCGCTTTAAGACCGCCTATCAGGCCGCCTAGCTGCTCCACCATCTTGCTGCCCCAGCCGTAGGAGCCGATAATAGCGCCGAACTTTACACGTGGACGCAGGGCGGCGGCCAGCATTGCGGCATAGGCAACCTGAGGATGGGCTCCGCCCAGAACCGCGGGGGAAGCAACCACGAGCGTAGCCGCATCCACCAGGGCTACAGCCAGTTCTCCCGTATCCGTCACGGTAAGGCGAAAAGGTTTTACGCCTACGCCCCGTTTGAACAGGGCGTCTGTAAGGACGCGCACCATTTTTTCCGTACTGCCGTGCATGGAAACGTAAATAATCACCGCCTCGTTTTTCACCCCGGCTTCATCGCTCCATTCCCGGTACGCCTCGAGGATAATGGCGGGATTATCATAAACAGGCCCATGGCTCGGCGCAATCATTTTGATTTCCAGATTCTCCAGTCTTTTCAGATTGTTGCGGATTGCCGCGCGGAAAGGCATCATAATTTCGGAAAAAAAACGTTTTGCCGCGCTGTAAGTGTTGCTTTGGTTGCTGGCAAAGAGCTCTCCTGTAGCAAGGTGGGAACTGAAAAAGTCACAACTGAAGAGGATTTTATCTTCCGGCAGGTAGGTAACCATTGTTTCAGGCCAGTGTACCCATGGGGTAAAGATAAACTTAAGCGTCTTCTCTCCCAAGGAGATAGTCTCCTCCTCCTGCACAACCCGGAGCTTTGCGGCGGGAATGTGCAGCAGGTCCTGCAGGATGACGCTGCACTTTTCATTGGTGAGCACCAGTGCTTCGGGGTAAAGCTCCAAAATCTGCGGAATGGTCCCCGAATGATCCTGTTCTCCGTGATGGGCCACAATATAATCGATCTTGTCCACATTGAGCGCACGCAGATGGTCACGTAATTCCTGCCCTTTGGTAGGGTCCACTGTATCCAGCAGGACCGTCTTCTCGCTGCCCTTAACCAGGTAGGCATTGTAGCTGGTCCCATACGGCAGGGGAATTAGCTCGTCGAAAAGTCGACGTTCCCAGTCCAGTGCTCCTACAGCATATATGCCTTTTGTAATTTCCCGCACGGCCATTTTAAAAGCTCCTCCTCTGAAATTTTTCTTTTGCCGCAGCAAAGTCTGTTCAATTTTTTGTATTTTAGCAGATATCATGGAATACCTATTATTGCTATATTAGCCTGAAACAGTCCTCTTGTCAATAAATGAACTGTGAAAGATAAATTACAGCGGCTGCCGCAAAAAAACCGACAATTCCGCGGTTCTGCGGCGATATCTTCCGCCCGAAAAGACTCTCCACCACATAGCCCAACACGGCAATAACCACTGCGGCGATCAGGGCCTGACCAAAGGTTAGCGCGGCAAAACCGGGGAGCAGAAAGCTAACCAGCATCAGCACCAGCGCGGAAACAATGAAACGGATAATCACGCCTACCAGTCCGGAAGTACGCATTTTCTCACCTCCTTCGCGGAAACACTCCCTCGGATGAGGACTTGTTGATCACGTAAAGGGTGATCACTATTATGATATCCATACATTGTGCAATTATGCCAGTATAATCAGTGGCAATTCCGTTTCCGCTGTGTTTTTTGCCCCGCAGGAGTTGCTTTTTTCCAGCAGCCGTGTTAGAATAAAGCCTGTTGAGGAGGTGAAAGCGTGCCTAACATTAAATCGGCAATTAAGCGTATGAAGCAGTCGGAAGTAAGGCACCAGCGCAATCGTCAGGTTAAATCGCAGCTAAAGACAGCGGTAAAGAAATTTTTTACGTCGCTAGAGGGAGATGAAGCGCAGAAGGCACAAAACAATTACCTGCAGGCCAGCAGGCTTATTGATAAAGCCGCGTCAAAAGGCGTTCTGCACAAAAGAACGGCAGCACGGAAAAAATCACGTCTTGCCAGGAAATTGCACCGGGATGCCAGCTGATTATTTTATATTGTGATCACGCGGGCCAGCAAGCCGCCCACAAATAAAGCGGTAACAAAAGAACCCAGCCAAATCAGCAAACCGTCCTTAAATCCCCGTTCTTTAAGGATTACCATTATGGAAGCGATGATAGGGACAAAGAGGGTAATAGTCACAAGCGCCACCAGCGTCTGTCCTGCAGCCATCGGCAGGGCATAGAGTTCTGCAGCGCCAAAATCATGCTGTACTATACCCATGATAAATGCCGTGGCCGCCTCTGGGGGCAGATACAGCCAGCCGCTTACCAAAGGACGGAATGAATCCTGAATTTCCAGCATCAGGCCGGAAATTTGCAGCAAGCTGATTGAAACCGCCCCCACGGCAAAAAGAGGTGCCGCTTCTTTAATGAAATGAACCGTACGCACGTATGTTTTGCGTAGAACATTGCCGAGACGAGGCACACGCATCACCGGCAAGTCAATGAGCAGGTCGGTGGAACGTCCCGGCAGCACCTTCTCCATAATCACGCCGATGGCTACAAAAACAGCTCCGATTGTTAAAAGATAAATTGCCAGGTAAGCCGGGCCTAAAGGAGCTACCATGCCGAGAATCACCCCCAGCTGGGCTGAACAGGGTATGGTAATTCCCAGGAGTGCAGCTGCGATTATCCTTTCCCTTTTGGAGCCGAGAAGTCGTGTGGTAATCGTAGCCATGGTCACACATCCAAAGCCCAGAATGATCGGAATTACCGCGCGCCCGTTTAACCCCAGTTTAACGAGGAGCCTGTCCAGCAATGTGGCGACGCGGGGGCAGGTATCCTGAATCCTTCATAAATGAAAGGCTGAAGTAAAAACCGGCCACCAGTGGCATAAACAGCCCCAGCAGGTAAACCACGGTCATGGTTAAAAGACCGTATTCGCCGGTGAGTATATACCTTGTAATGGAGGTGGGGGCAAATATTCGCCCCACGAGTCCATCCATCAGGGGAACGTAGTATCCTTCCATCACCACTTCTTCCGTAAGGGCCACCACAACCCGGGCAATAATAACACCGATGAAGTAATACATAGCCAACAGGCTGAGCAGAAGCATAGGGATCCCTGTGGTGCTGCGCAGCATTATCCGGCCAAGCCGGGCCGCAAAAGAATCAACCGCGGTGCTCTCTTTAACCACCGCGGCAACAATTTCATTGACACGACGACGGCGTAGCAGATATATCTCTTCCTGCCGCCGTTTCTCTTTCGCCGCAGGACGGGACGGTCTTACACTGTGGTCATCCTCCAGGTAAAGGAGCGCCTCCGCTGCAGATGGAAACCGGTCGCGCCACGGTTCCACCAGAGCAGCGATCTGGGGGGCCTTACTTCCCGTCCCCGCCCTAGGCA
>DMPF01000029.1 GCA_003456095.1 Bacillota bacterium | reverse complement strand
TTTCGAATTTTTTTCTAAAAAATTTTCTTTGTGTCCCGAAATTTTGTGTTCGATGTGACAACAGGTAAGCAAATATGGTAAAATCAACAGGATGTGTTATAAGCAAACAAACTTATTTGGAGGCATTATATATTAAACATGCACGGACAGCGGGGGGATGCTCCGGAAGGACTTTTTCTTACCTTTGAAGGTCCCGACGGGGCTGGAAAATCGACGCAGGCCCGGTTGTTGCGGGAGCGGCTGCAGGCTTGCGGCCGGGAGGTGCTCCTTGTGCGGGAACCGGGAGGTACCCCCATTGGCGAAAAGATGCGGGAACTGCTGCTGGACCCCCGTTACACAGAGATGACGGTGGTCTGTGAGGTCTTTCTTTACAGTGCGGCCCGGACCCAGCTTGTTGTTGAACAGATTCGGCCGGCCCTGCTGCGGGGAGTGGTGGTAATCAGCGACCGCTACAGTGATTCCACGCTGGTCTATCAGGGTTTGGCCGGGGGGGAGGATTTGGAGGTTATCCGCAAGATCAACCTCTGGGCTACGGGGGGACTGGTTCCCCGTCGTACCTTTCTGTTGGATCTGGAGGCGGAAAAGGGCCTGTTGCGGGTGCGCAGAGCCAAAAGGGGAATCAGGTCTGCCGGAGAGGATCGTATCGAGCAAAAGGAGCTGGTTTTTCACCGCCGCGTGCGCCGTGGTTTCCTGGAGCTGGCCGTTCGGGAGCAGGAGCGTATCTGCGTCATTTCGGCCGATACCGACGCTTCTTCCGTCCATGCCCGTGTCTGGGAAATGGTGATCCCCCTTTTGCCGGTAGACAACTGTCAGTTGTAGGGCTGTCTGTTGTAGGGGCGGCTGCCCACAGCCGCCCGTTGCGCAGCGGTCAAGACGTTCCCTAACGGCGCAATATAAGTTATAAGGGTGCTATCAGCAATGTTTTGGCTTTTTCCGGCACGCCGGCACGCCGGCCACCGACATCCATTAAGGGAGGCCTGATGGAGCAAGTTGGGTTTTGATACAATAGTGGGTCAGCAGTTATTGAAAAAAACCCTGCAGCGCTCCCTGCAAGGCGGGGAAACGGGGCATGCCTACCTTTTTTCCGGTCCTCCCGGCTGCGGGAAAAGGACAATGGCTCTGCTTTTTGCCCAGGCCCTCAACTGCGGCGCGCCCGACCCTCCCTGCCAACAATGCTCCTCCTGCCGTAAAAGCGCCAGCGGCAACCATCCCGACCTTTATCGGCTTGTTCCCCAAGGAAACTCCCTTAAAATCGAACAGCTACGGGAAATCAGGGAGAGCCTCCATTATCTGCCTGTGGAGGGACGGCACAAAATCTGTATTATTGAAGACGCCGAGCTGTTAACGCTTCCTGCAGCAAACAGCCTCTTAAAGATTTTGGAAGAACCGCCATCCCAACTTGTCTTTATACTGCTTTGCAGCAGGCCCTGGGCGCTGCTGCCCACCGTTCTTTCCCGCTGTGCCCCCTTTATGCTCAAGCCGCTGCAGCCCCGGGAAGTGGCCGCACTGTTGGAAAGGCAGGGGAAAGTGCCGCCGCGCCAACAGGAGCTGATCATCGCCCTGTCGGGAGGCAACCCGGGCCTGGCCCTAGCCCAGGCAGAACAGGGCCTGGAGGATACATACGGGGAGGCCCGGTCACTGCTAAAAGCAGTGGAGCATGGCTCCGCAGCCGGGATCTTTGCCCTGGCGGAAAAATTGAGCGCCAGGACCGATCTGTCCGCCCTGTTGGATATTTTATTGTATATTTACCGGGATCGCCTGGTTTATACTCTGGCGGGCTGCGCCGGGGAAGCGTTGCTGGAAAGCGGAGCGTTGATAGAAAGCGTTGCAGAGGCTGATAATATGGAGAAAGGCTTATTTCTGGAAAGAATATGCCGTGCCCTGCTGCAAATACAGAATGAAATACGCGGCAATGTGAACCGCCGGTTGGCCATAGAAGTGTTGTTCATGCAAATGAGAGGAGTGATCTGACCATGCAAAAGGTGGTAGGAGTGCGTTTTCGCCGTGCCGGCAAGATCTACTATTTTGATCCGGGCAACCTTGAACTCTTACTCTCCCGGGATGTAATTGTGGAAACAAGCCGCGGCCTGGAATTTGGCGAGGTCGTACAGGAAGTTAAAGAAGTGGACGACGATGAGATTGTCCCCCCCCTCCGTCTAATACGGCGTATCGCCACAGAAGCGGATTACCGGCAGCTGGAGGAAAATAAAGAGAAAGAAAAAGAAGCCCTGCGTATCTGCCATCAGAAGATTGAGAAGCACGGGTTGGAGATGAAGCTTGTGGATGTGGAGTACACTTTTGACCACAACAAGATTATCTTCTATTTTACGGCGGATGGGCGGGTAGATTTCCGCAATCTGGTACGGGACCTGGCAGCTATATTTCGCACACGGATCGAGCTGCGCCAGATCGGGGTGCGTGATGAAGCCAAAATTGTGGGGGGCCTCGGACCCTGCGGCCGTCCCCTCTGCTGTGCAACTTTCCTGGGCGATTTCGGCTCCGTTTCCATTCGTATGGCCAAAGAGCAAAATCTTTCCCTTAACCCGACGAAGATATCCGGGATCTGCGGCCGCCTGATGTGCTGCCTGCGCTATGAGGCCGATCATTACGAAGGCACACGCCGGTGCTGTCCCTCCCCCGGCGATCAGGTAAGCACGCCGCACGGCGAAGGCAAGGTCTTGCGCTTGAACATTTTAAAGCAGACTGTTATGGTTGGGATGCAGGAAAATAGAGTCCACCGGGAGATTCCGGTAGGCGAAGTGGAGAAAAGACGGGCAGATAAAGGGGAACGGGAACAGCGGGAGCAGGGAAAAGAAAAGGAAAGGGAGAAACAAGGCAAAAAAAGCAATGGCTGGAAAAAACAGAGAAAAAACCGCTAACGGCGGTGCGCCAGGCACGTTTTTCTTCTGTGCCACGCCGATCGGCAATCTGCGGGATATTACGCTGCGTGTCCTCGATTGTCTGAAAACGGTGGATTATATCGCCGTGGAGAATGCGAGCCGCTCCCGCAAGCTCCTGTATCACTACGGTATCCGGGTGCCCCTCCTCTCCTACCGTGAGGCCGGTCGGGAAAAAAAAGAGCGGCTGATCATTGAACTGCTGCAGAAAGGCGCCAGTATAGCCCTGCTGAGTGATGCGGGAATGCCGTCCGTCTCCGATCCGGGCAGCTCCCTGGCGCACCGGCTGCAGCAAGAGGATATACCCTTTACCGTACTGCCCGGCCCCTCCGCAGCCCTGGCGGCGCTGCTCCACTCCGGCTATGCCGCCCGCCGTTTTGTCTTCTGGGGTTTTTTAAGCCGGCGCAAAAAGGAGCGGCGGTGGGAACTGGAGCAGGTGGCGGCTGAGGAAAAAACCGGCATTATTTATGAGGCGCCGCACCGCCTCGGTGCCACCCTGGCAGAGCTCTCCGCCTTGCTGGGAGAGCGGGAACTGGTCGTGTGCCGCGAGCTGACCAAGCAATTTGAGGAGATACACCGTGGTTCGGCACAGCGGCTGCAGGAACATTTTCTCAGGGAAGAACCACGCGGGGAGATCACCATTGTCGTCTCCCCCCTCCGGCCCTTGCGGGAAAAGGCAACGGCTCATGCGGATGCGGGAGGCAAAAAAGAAGATGGGGAAAAGATGGAAGGTGTGCTGGCAAAACTTCAGCAAAGCCTGGAGGAAGGTATTCCGCCGTCCCAGGCGGTAAAAAATATTGCCCGGCGCTGCAATCTCAGCCGCCGGAAAGTTTACGACCTGCTTCTTAAGCTACAGGGGCGCAAGTAGCTAAAAGCAGAAGATTAGTAACCGTTCAGGCATTCAGAATTCAGACCATTATTCCGCCATCTTGCTGATACATTCCCGGCAGACGTTCCTGCCGCTGAACTGTTTGACATCTTCGGCGTTGCTGCAAAAAATACAGGCAGGCTCGTATTTTTTTAGAATTATCTTCTCCCCGTCAACATAAATCTCCAGCGCATCTTTGACGTTAATCCCCATAGTTCGCCGCAATTCGATGGGAATAACCACCCTTCCCAGTTCATCGACCTTGCGCACAATGCCTGTCGACTTCAACCCGCTCACATCTTTTTGCATATATTGACACCTCCTGTCGGAAAGTATTATACCAGTAATTGCCATAGCGTGCAATAATAATTTTGACACAAATAAATAATAATTCCTAAAAAGTATTTTTTTGGTGCAAGTTGCTTCCAAATTAGTGTACAATTTGCCCCTTTTGTGTTTATATGGTATAATGGGCACCGGCAAGGGAAAGT
>DMPF01000171.1 GCA_003456095.1 Bacillota bacterium | reverse complement strand
CTGCTGAGCGCTGAGACGGCGCAGAAATTTTCCTCTTTTGAAAATTTTCCCCTGGAGGTGCTCGGTTCCCGCAAGCATCCCGCCCTGATGGCCCAGCGGCTATATGCGGCCCTGCGCCGGCTGGACAGCGGTACGGTGGATATTATTCTAGCGGAGGGCTTTGCTGAAGCGGAAATGGGCAGGGCGCTGATGAACAGGCTGCGTAAAGCGGCCAGCCGTGTGTTTACACCTTCCCCCGCACCCTGCGTTCTTTTTGTCTGCAGTGGTAACACCTGCCGCAGTGTCATGGCGGAAGCTTTTTTCCGGCGGCAGTGGGAGCGGGAGAATTTGCCGGGCGAAGCACAGGTCTGCTCCGCCGGGCTGATGACGGTTGACGGGCTGAGCCCAAGCAGGGAGGCGCTGGCCATCCTGCGTGAGGAGGGGTTGTCCATGGAGGACCATCGTTCCCGTCCACTTGACAGGGAACTGCTGGAAAAAGCGCATTACATATTTACCATGACCGATCTGCACAAACAACAGCTTCTGGAACGCTTCCCCCGGTGCGCCTGTAGAGTGTGGGCGCTGGGCGAATATGCCGGCACGAACCTTGAAATATCCGATCCGTACGGCCGGGGGATGGAAGCTTACCGCCTGGTGGCGGCACAACTGAAAATAGCTCTTGACAGGGCGGCTGTCCGCCTTAAAATGGAGATACAATCTGCGGGGAATTGATTGGATCGGGAGAAGGAGAAAGGCAAAAAGAAGGAGAATACATAGCTTTACACTGCCGGAAAGTGCCGGAAAATGCCAGCCGCCCAGCCCCGGCGAAGCTGCCGGCCATACTGCTATAAGGAGACGATAGGGTGAAAGTGGCGCTTGCTGCGGATCATGCGGGGTTTCCTCTTAAAGAGGCAGCCAGGGAATACCTGCAAGAAAAAGGTTTTGCCGTGGAAGATTTCGGCACATACAGCGATGATCCGGTGGATTATCCCGACCTCGCTGTAGCGGCGGCCCGGGCAGTGCAGAGGGGAGAGTGTGCACTGGGGATTCTCTTTTGCGGCACGGGCATCGGGGTAGCCATTGCGGCCAACAAGCTGCGGGGCATCAGGGCCGCTTGTTGTACCGACTGCTATTCCGCGGCCTGCGCCCGGGAACACAATGATGCCAATATCCTTACCCTGGGAGCGCGGGTAATCGGTTCCGGTCTGGCCATGAAAATCATCGCGGTCTTTCTGCAAACCTCTTTTGCCGGGGGGCGGCACCGGGGGCGTTTGGCGAAAATCAAAGCCCTGGAGGAAGAAGGGAGCTATAATTCCGCAAACAAATTTAAGCTGTAACCATCTCTATTAACGGAAAGGGGGTGCAAGCCTGGTATTCAGAGAAACCAGGCCCTTCATGCGCGTGGAAGAAGAAAAAGAAAAAAACGGAAAACAAAAAAACAGCGGCAAACAAATTAAGACCCTTGCCGTATTTGACCCCCAGGTAGCACGGGCTGTAGCGGCGGAGATGCGGCGTCAGCAGGATAAAATTATCCTTATCGCCTCGGAAAACTATGTCAGCCAGGCTGTGTTGCAGGCCCAGGGTTCCATCCTCACGAACAAGTACGCGGAGGGTTATCCGGGGGCCAGATTTTATGGAGGCTGCGAAAATATGGACGTGGTGGAGGAACTGGCCCGCAGCCGGGCCGCTGCCCTTTTTGCCGCGGAACACGTGAACGTACAGCCCCATGCCGGTGCCGTCGCCAACCTTGCTGTTTATCTGTCTGTTTTAAAGCCCGGGGACCGTCTCCTTGGCATGGAGCTGGCCCACGGCGGGCATCTTACCCATGGCAGCGCGGTTAATGTATCAGGGAAATATTACCAGTGCTTCAGTTATAGGGTGGATCCCCGGAGCGGCTACCTTGATATGGATGAGGTCAGAAAAGTTGCCCGCCGTGTTTTGCCCCGCCTCATTATTGCCGGAGCCAGCTCCTATTCCCGCATCATTGATTTTGCCGCCTTTGCCCGGATCGCCGACGAGGTTGGCGCCTTATTTATGGTGGATATGGCCCATATTGCCGGGATGGTGGCGGTTGGACTGCATCCTTCACCTGTCCCCCACGCCCATTTTGTAACCAGCACAACGCATAAGACGCTGCGTGGCCCCCGCGGCGGAATGATTCTTTGCCGCAAAGATTTTGCCCGCGATCTGGACAGAGCTGTCTTCCCCGGGTTGCAGGGAGGCCCTCTGATGCACATTATCGCCGCCAAGGCGGTGGCTTTTAAAGAGGCTCAGACAGAAGATTTTTACCGGTACCAGCAGAACGTTCTCAAAAATGCGCGTGCTCTGGCAGAGGAGCTGAAAGAACTCGGCTTTAACCTGGTTTCGGGGGGGACGGATAATCACCTTGTGCTCCTGGACCTGCGCAATAAGGGTATTACTGGCCAGGAGGCGGAACTGCTTCTTGATGAACTGGGCATTACCGCGAATAAAAACGCTATTCCCGATGACCCGCAGAATCGCCTTATTACCAGCGGCCTGAGACTGGGGACGCCGGCCGTCACTTCCCGCGGCATGCAGGAGCCGGAGATGAAACAGATTGCCGCCCTGATTAACACCGCCATTGCGGGCAGAAAGGACTCCATCGTTCGCACTAGGGTAAAGCGTGAAGTGAAAAAGCTCGTCGCCGCTTTTCCTGTTTATCAAAATATGCGCTAAGGGCAAAAGGAGCAGTTTGTATGAGGCCTGCCTGGGACAGTTATTTTATGAAAATTGCCCGGGTGGTGGCGGAACGCTCCACCTGCCTGCGCCG
>DMPF01000080.1 GCA_003456095.1 Bacillota bacterium | reverse complement strand
GGGGCGGCAAAGACGGCCGCTTTCCGGCAGGAGTGGTTTCCCCCTTCCCCTTATTCTTGCCGGCGGCTTGCATGCGGGCAATGTTCTTAAAGCGCTGGATACGCTAAATTCTTTTGGCGTGGATGTGAGCAGCGGCGTGGAAAAAAACGGTTTTAAGGATCGGGATCTGCTCCGGGCCTTCATGGAACAAATTAGGAGATGGGAATATCAAAATAATTACCCGCTGTTTGAAGGAAAATATGATAAGAAATAGAATAATGCTATAATCAATATTACCGTCATCTGGAGCTTATGCGGAATGTCGAAGGAAAAAGGAAAATTGAAAGGCTCCAGCCCGAAAAGCGGCATCGGGACTCGCTTGCGAGTTTTTCGAAAAAGCGCTTAGAACTTTATAAGGAGGTTATCGGTAAATGTCTTCAATTGAGGAAAGGTATTTGAAAGCATTTCGTGGAAGGCCGCCGGCGGATTTTGACTTCAAGGAGATTATTTACGAAAAGAAAGAATGGGTAG
This sequence comes from Bacillota bacterium, assembly GCA_003456095.1. GTDB lineage: Bacteria > Bacillota > Dethiobacteria > DTU022 > UBA8154 > UBA8154. The sequence goes on along the minus strand of DMPF01000080.1, from coordinate 4,687 downwards.
CGAAAATCACGCTCAACAGGCCGCAACGTTATAATGCTTACACCGGGACTGAACTGGTGGAAGTATGTGAGGCGTTGCACGATATCATCGTGGATGACAGCATAGCCGTCGCGGTGATTACCGGCGCGGGGGACAAGGCTTTCTGCACCGGCGGGGATGCGGGGACATATTCGACGATCTACCCGGAGCGGCCCCATGAGTTTTACGCCTGGTGGGAGTTTTACGAGAGAATGCTTTACCTGATCCGCACTTGCGGCAAGCCGGTGATTGCCCGCATTAACGGTGTGGTTGCCGGTGGCGGAAACGAGATCAACCTGGCCTGTGACATTTCCATTGCGGCGGAGCACTCCCGCTTCATCCAGCCCGGCACCCGTACGGGAAGCGTTTCTGCTGGGGGGGCTACCCAGTGGCTGCCTTTGACGATCGGAGATAAGCGGACCCGCTGGATGGTTATGGTGGGAGATGAGATTGATGCGAAAACCGCTTTGGATTGGGGCATGATTAACGAAGTGGTGCCCTACGATAAGCTGGATGAAGCAGTGGAGACCGTTTGCAACAAACTGATCGACAAATTCCCGGATTGCATGCGCTACACCAAGATCCAGTGCAATTTCTGGGGAGACCTGGCCTGGAATACCTTTGGCCATGCGCGCGATTGGCTCTCCGTACACTACGCCACGGCCGAACCGATTGAAGGGTTCAGCGCTTTTCTGGAGAAGCGGAAGGTTGATTACCGTGCCATGCGCCGCAAGTCTGCCGAGGGCGGAAGCCATTCCTACACCTATGGCGCTCCTTTAAAGACCTGCGCAACGTGCGGGGCCAAGTATATGCCGATCGAATTTGAATTCTGCGGAAAGTGCAGTGCCAAGCTGTAGGATCGCCTTACCAAGGCCTGCGTTTTAGCATGATTAAGGGAGAGAGAGGGCTGGTTTAGCTAAGCCGGCCCTCTATTTTATCCTTTTTCACAATTTCTAGACGAGGAGCTTGACAAAGATGAAGGTAATGGGTTTTTATAAGGAAACGGAAGGTCCGGAGGAGCTGACACTGGAGATAATAAGGGGGGCAGGCGGGGAGCTGTACGTGGAGATCCCCACCGGCCTGCGCAACCGCATGGAGATCGTTGTCGGGAACCTGATCAAGTGTATTGTCGCGGGAATTGTGGATGAAAAGGGTCATTACACAAGGACGATCATGGGTGATGTTGTATGGGAGATAGTAGGATACTGGAATGAACTGCACCTTGCGGAAGCAGATATTCAGCAATATGGGTTAAAACAAGGAGACCGGATCAAGCTTGTGCTGAAGTCTGCGGTACAGCACGGCCAGGAATTCCCGATCTGATCTTTTTTGCAGTTGATCTTTCTACGGTGACGGGATAATTACTGGTGGGGGGGGCAGCAGGAATGTTTACCTTTAAAGATATACGCTACAGGGACATTCTGGATATTGAAAATTTAACCATTTCCCCCTGCCGGACCACCTGGATTGTGGGGGAAAGCGGCAGTGGCAAAACAACGCTGCTGAAATTGTTAAACAACCTGCTTACTCCCGATCAGGGAGAGCTGCTTTACAAGGGTGCGGATATGGCGGCTTTGGATCCGGTGCAGTTGCGGCGAGAGGTGGTGATGCTGCCCCAATCTCCCCTTATTTTTCCGGGAACGATCAAGGAGAATTTGTTGATCGGCTGCCGTTTTGCGGAAAAACCGGCGCCGGCGAATGATCTGTTAGCGGCTGTACTTGCCGCGCTGAAGTTGAAAAAGGATCTTGGCGGCAATGCGGCTGAACTTTCCGGAGGTGAGAAACAACGCCTGGCCATCGGCAGAATTCTGTTAATGGAGCCGGAGGTGTTTTTGCTGGATGAGCCCACCTCTGCTTTGGACAACGGCACGGAAGAGATGGTCATGCAAAAAGTGGTTGAATATGGCAGGCAAAACAAAAAGACCATCGTCATCATCACTCACTCCCCTAAAATGGCGCGGCATTTTGGCGAGGCGCTGATCACGCTGCATGAAGGGAAAATATCAGGGGTCGAGGAGGTGAAAGGGTAAGATGGACGGTATTGTGGAGATTGAACTGTGGCGCCTGGCTGTCGCCTATATTTTTTTGGCCATGCTTCTGATCATTACCTGGAAGCTGGGAGTGGGGCGGGAAAGCGAAATAATCATATCTGTTTTGCGCATGACCCTGCAGCTGTTCATGATGGGGTATCTCCTTGTGTTTGTCTTTCAGACAAACCATCTGCTCATTAGCTTGGGGATTTTTCTTTTGATGCAGTTGTTTGCCATACGCAACGTATATGGCCGTGTCAAATTAAAGGTCGGGGCAAGACTGCGCCGCGTTATTGTTTTTTCCCTGCTGCTGGGGACAGGCATCCCCACATTTTTCTTTTTGGCCGTGGTGGTTAACGTGGAACCATGGTACGAAGCCCGTTATTTTATTCCCATAGCCGGTATGCTCATCGGGAATTCCATGACGGGGATTGCCTTGGGTGCGGAAAGGTTGATTAACGGTATGATGGTCAAAAAGGAATGGGTGGAAGGGGCGCTGATGCTGGGCGCCACTCCTTTGCAGGCTGCCAGGGATGTGGTAAATGATGCCTTTAACGCGGCGATCCTGCCCACCATCAATTCCATGGTGGGAATGGGGATTATATTTTTGCCGGGCATGATGGTGGGGCAGATCCTCTCCGGCGTATCGCCCCTTGTGGCCATTGAATACCAGATTGCCATTATGCTCGGTATCTTAGGAGGTGTCTCCTTAACCGTTTATCTGTTGATGCAGTTTGGTTATAAAACCTTTTTCAACCGGCGCAGCCAGCTGGAGATCTATCCTCACCCTTAATTTAGAATTTTTAAAAATTGCTGTTCCATTAAACTTAAAAAAATATCCGTAATGCTGGGATCGAACTGTGTCCCCTTGTTTCGTTGCAGTTCCCTTAAAGCTTCTTCGCGGCGCAGCGCTTCACGGTAAGGTCTTGGGCTGCGCATGGCCTGGTAAGCGTCAGCAACGGCGAGGATGCGGGAGTAAAGGTGTATCTCTTCCCCTTTCAGCCCCTGGGGATAACCGCTTCCATCCCACCGCTCCCGGTGCTGCAAAATGCAGTTTGCAATGATATCAAAGCCCGGCAGGGAGCTGGCAATGCGATATCCCGCTTCCGGAGATCGCCTCACCGCTTCCCATTCCCCGGGGCTTAGCTCACCTGGTTTTAAGAGGGTGGAATCCTCCAAGGTTATCCTGCCGATGTTGTAGACCTTGCATAATAATAGAATGCGGCTAATCTCCCCCTCGGATAGTCCCACATACCTCCCCAGCAAGCCGGTAATCTGCTGTAAGCGGCTCAGCTCATTTTCTGTAATAAAAGATTTTTCGGACATCAACTGAAGCAGGACATCCGCAATCTGTTGTATTTTAAGCGGCCGTTTGGCTATTTTATGTTTGTACATAGCATCATCGGCTTTTTTAAAGATTTCCGTAATATTGGCAGCGGCGTCGTTTCCGGTGGCAACACCAAAAGAAAGAATAAGGGGAAGCCCGTTATGCGCTTGATTAAATGCGCTGACGGCCGGTTCCGCCCTTTCCAGGACGTTTTGCGCTGTTTTGGCATCGGTCAGGGGAAGGATAACGGCAAACTCGTCACCACCGATACGGGCCACCACATCGGAGGTGCGAAACGTCCCTTTGAGGATGGACGCGGTTGACTTCAACAGCCGATCACCGCATTGATGCCCCAGCGTGTCGTTGACGAATTTTAACGCATCAATATCCGCAATGACGATGCTGATGGGAAAATGGCGTTCCGAATTTAAGCGTTTCATCTCCTCCTCAAAGTAATTGCGGTTGTAAAGGCCGGTTAAGCTGTCGTGCAGGCTGAGCTGCTTAAGCTCCTCCTCCGTTTTTTTTTGCCTGGTAATATCACCGGCCACATACATGATCTGTGTTATCTCCCCCGTATCGTCAAGGACAGGGGAGGCGCAGAGATCAAGCCAAAAGGGATCAGCAACGGGAGTGTTTATGCATATCTCCTTTTGTGCCTTTTCGCCTAAGGCAAGAGCTGTTTCTTTTAATTCCGGCATCACCGCGGCCAGTTCGGCGGGCAGGAGGTCCTGGATTGTTTGGCCAGACTGCCCGGCACTGTTTTGCAGCCCGAAAAAAGATGCGCATGGTTTGTTCAGGTAAACCAGGTTATCCCGCCTGTCCGTAATCCAGACCAGCTGCGGCATAAAATCCATATATTGCATGACGGCGGGTCTTGCCGGTTCGCGCAGCGCCTTGTGCAACGATTCCAGCAGGGCTTCGTCCCTCTGTGCGGGCAGGGTGCGCAGGTCAATAAAGAGAGCTTCTTCACCTGTGCTGCCGGGGATAATCGCCGGCCGGCTCTGCAAAAGCTTTTCCCGGACTGCTCCCGCGGTCTGCCGCAACGGCTTTATGCTTAGGTGATAGGTGGGAAAATGCGCTCCATCCCCGTCAGCGAGGCGTGTTTTTGCCGTATGGACTGTAAAAGTAAAGCTATCGCCCAGAGATTGTGCCAATGCCCCGGCAAGCGCCAACGCCCGGGCGTGTATATCCTCCTCCTTCGCTGCCAGCGCGGCAAGGGCGGGCACGTTTGTCCAGGCTTTGCCTTCCATGTACAATCTTAACAGCTGCTTGAAAATTCGGACATTGAAGGGATCGGGAGCGGCCTGTTTAA
>DMPF01000112.1 GCA_003456095.1 Bacillota bacterium | reverse complement strand
TCTGCCGCGGGGGCAGCGGCGGTGCATGCGGATCGGCATGAACAAATGCTCCCTCCCGGCAAGGCGGAGGAAGAGCTGCGTCGCGCCTGTCATGCCGCAGTCAAAAAAGTGACCGTTGATGTGGGGGAGCGATTTAATTTTAATACGGCGATCAGCGCCATTATGGAGCTGGTTAATACTCTGTATAATTATTTTAATGAATGCGGGCCGGAACAAAAGGAGCGCTACCGCCCGCTGCTGCGAGAAGTCATGCAAACCGTTGTAATCATTTTGGCTCCCTTTGCTCCCCATATCAGCGAGGAGATCTGGCGCTGCTGCGGCTATACTTCCAGTGTGCACCGGCAGGCATGGCCCGCCTATGATCCGGGATTTTTGGCGGTTGACGAAGTTGAAGTGGTTATTCAGGTTAACGGCAAAGTGCGGGGACGTATCCTTCTTCCTGTGGCTGTGGCTGAGGATGAGCTGATGGAGGCTGTGCAGGGACAGGAAAAGGTGCGGCCGTTTATTGAAGGAAAAGAAATTGCAAAGATCATTACCGTGCAGGGCAAACTTGTAAATATTGTGGTGCGCTAATGGTGCGGCAGCGCCGCACGGCGTTTATGTCTTTTTGCCGCGCCGGGGGAGAGTTGAGCTTGACCGCAAAGACGGAAGAGGAGTTCCGCCGGCTACTGCTGGAGGCCGTTTCCCGACACAATGTGCTGCCCCTCACCTCTTTCTGCAACTTAAACTGCCTCTTCTGCAGTCACCGCCGCGTCTCCCCGGAGCTGCATCTTCATACTTTTACCCCGCTGGCGGAGGCGCAGCTGCTTGAGCTTATTCCTTTCCTTGACGTAACGGAAAAAATTGTGATCGGCGAATCAGCCACCCGTTTTTGTGAAGGGGAGCCCTTTACCCATCCTTCCATCCTGACACTGCTGTTTTCCCTGCGTGCGCGTTTCCCCCGGACCCCAATGCAGATTACCACTAACGGAACCATGCTAAATCAGAAAACGGTTAAAGCCCTGCAAAAACTTGCCGGAGAGACACCCCGTGGAGAGTCCTTGCTGGAGCTGGTCATATCCCTCAACTGCAGTGATGCTGCCGCCCGCCGGGAGATCCTGGGGGACAGGGAGCCGCAGCGGGTTATTGAAGCTCTATAGTTGTGCCGGAGCGGGGGTATACCCTTTCACGGCAGTGTCGTGGCCGTTCCCCACCTGACAGGATGGGACGATCTGGAAAAGACCCTGCTGCTGCTTGAGGCAAAAGGAGCGCGCACGATTCGCCTGTTTCTTCCCGGCACCACCCGTTTTGCGCCTGACTTACAGCAATGGGACGAGATGCTCTGGCTTGATATTGCCGCCTTCCGTCAGCGTATGCGAGGACGGATGAGTTGTCCTTTTATGCTTGAGCCTCCTTTAAAAAAGGACCTGCAGGCGCGGGTGGAGGGGATTATCCGGGGAACAGCTGCACAGAGGGCTGGCCTGCAAGCAGGTGACCGCATTGACGCTGTGGACGGGGAGCAGGTGTGCAGCGCTGCCGGTGCATTTGACCGGATCAAAAAAGCGGCAAACCCCGTTTTAACGGTGGAGCGCCCTGCCGGCGGCTTTGCTTATGCAACGGTGCCGCTGCAAATTGTATTAGAGAAGGAAAAGGGGGCTTCGACCGGCCTGGTGATGGATTATGACTTGGCGGAGGAAACAATGGCTGCAGTGCAACAGGAGATTACCCGCCTGAGCGCGGGCCTTCCCCTGCTGCTTACTTCCCGCGCTGCCGCGCCCCTCTGGGCGTGTGCGGCGGCGTCAGGTTTGATTCCCCCCGGACCCGTATCGATGCCGTGCCCAACCGCTTTTTCGGGGGGACGATCTGCTGTGCGGGCTTGCTTACCATATCGGACCTGCGCGAACACCTGGGAGCTGTGCCGCAAAGGAAAAAACCCGATCTGCTGCTTATCCCTGCCGCTCCTTTTGACCAGCGAGGCCAGGATCTGCGAGGGAAAAGTTGCCGGGAACTTTTCCATGCATTCCCCGGCCTGCCCCTTGCTGCTTTATCCGGATAGGCGGCGTTTGCGGACCGGAGCCAGAAAAAGCAGAAGGGCAAAGGTCGCGCCGGACAGCAGCAGTGTTCGGCGCGGGGGCGGCATCTGCACCCAAAAAGCTTCCCAGGCAAGGGCTGCACTTTCCAGCCAGTCCACATAGGGAAGCTGGAAGGTGATCTCCTCGCCGTCCTGGTGAAAGAAAGCGGCTGCCATATTTTCCAGGGGCGTTTCTTCTTTTCCGGCATAGCTGATCCAGATATGCGTAGGGGAGATGAGCAGTTTATATGGTACCTCCATGGCTTCAAAAACGGAGGCGAGGACAATAAAGCGGGTCTTGCAGTCTCCTTTTCCCTTTTGCATGGCTTCGGCGGTGGTGGGAAAATACCAGGGAAAGCCGTAGACCTGCCAGTCATGGTAATAGGGAAAAGCATTTAATATATGATCTTCGATCTCTTTGGGGGTAGCGCCGGGGGGAAGCCCGGCAAGCAGGGGAATAATGGCTTCCGCCTCAATGGGAGGGGCAAAAAGGTGGTAGATGCTTTCGCCGAGGGCGGTGGGCCGTGGATATAGGACAAAATAAGACCAGAACAAAAGAAAAACAAGGGCGAGGCGGCGGTTTTTCCCTGGCATGATCCATCCCTCCTCCATGTACATACATTAATATCTTCGTAAATATCTTCGTGAAAACAGCTGCTTGTTCCTGCAGTTTTCCGTATATTTGGCAGGAATATGCAGTCTGCCTGTTGAAATATAATATAAAACTTTATCAATGAAAAGGTGAGGCCCCCGTGTTCAAGCTGACTCCCAAAGAGCAAAAAATACTTGCTTTGCTGGCTTTTCTCCTCATCCTTGGCGTGGTGCTGCGCTTTACCCTTCCCGATGAGCAGGCTGTGAATGTGCAAAGGGGGAAGGAGAACGGGCCGGAGGTAAGCATGGCCGCAACAGCGGGGGGTGGCACAGCCGCATTGCCAGCCGGAGAAAAAGAAGCGGCCGCAAAGCTCATCGTTGTGCACGTCGTCGGGGCTGTGCAAAAACCGGGTGTTTACCATCTCCCCGCCGGTTCCCGTGTATACCAGGCGCTGGAACAGGCAGGCGGGAAGCTGGAGGGTGCCGACCTGGAGCGGATTAACCTCGCTCAGCCGCTTGTTGACGGGCAGCAGGTGTTTCTCCCTATGAAGGGGGCGGAAGGGGCAGGGCAGCCTCTGCCGGCGGGAGGGGCTGCTTCAGGTAAGGTTAATATTAATACCGCCAGCAAGGATGAGCTGGAGGATTTGCCGGGGATTGGTGCGGTGAAGGCCCAGAGTATAATCAATTACCGTGAGCAGCATGGACCTTTTCAGCGCGTTGAGGATCTTTTGGAGGTAAGCGGCATCGGCGACAAGACGCTGGCAGAGATTAAAGAGTTGATTACTGTCTGGTGAACTGCTCAGGATGCGTTCCAATCACGCGAAAGGAGGCGACCCGGCGTCTTTATCACCGGGTTATAAAGTGCAATGCGTCTGCGCTCCCTGCTATTTATTTCATTTTTTGTCCTGCTTGGTTTAATATTTTGGGGAACGGGTATCTATACGGAATGGCTTTGGTTTAACAGTTTAGGCTTTGACCAGGTTTTCAAAAACATATTTTATACCCGTTGGGCTGTGCAGCTGGCAGCGTGGCTGCTCTTTTTCCTTTTTTTATTTCTCAATCTTATTTTTGTGCGCGGGGCTGTGCTCAACCTGCCCAATCTGCACCTGCGTGAAAGGCTGGCAACGGGTCCGCTGGCACGCTGGTTTTCACCGGGGAAGATTACCAAATTATTCCTGGCAGGGAGCCTCATTCTCTCCTTTCTTTTTACCGCATACACGGGTGCCCACTGGCTGGAGGTGCGTCAGTTTCTGCAGGGCACAGCCTTTGGCATTGCCGATCCCATTTTCGGAAAGGATGCCTCATTTTATGTCTTTGATCTGCCCGTTTGGCGTGCCCTTTATGCTTTTCTGCAGACGATGGTACTGCTTACCCTTTTTGTTGCGGGGGCAATCTATTTTATGATTAACCCTCCGGTACAGGTAGGGAGGAGATTCGTTTTTCTGCCCTATCGCGGTCAGGCTCACCTTTCCCTGCTGCTGGCGCTCTCCTTTCTGCTAAAGGCGGGCGAATACCGCCTGCAGATGTTCGAGCTGCTTTTATCCCCGCGGGGCATTATTTTTGGGCCTGGCTATACGGATATTAATGCCAATCTGCCGGCGCTGTGGATCCTCTTTTACCTGACCATTGCCATTACCGCGGTGCTTATCTTCAATGTTTTCCGCCGGCAATTCAATCTTGTCCTTATCAGCGTTGCCGTACTCTTTGCCGCATCCCTGGGGGTTGGCAGTATCTACCCGGCCCTGGTGCAGCGCTTCCGGGTTGTGCCGAATGAGTTTGTCCTCGAAAGGCCCTATCTTGAGCATAATATTGCCATGACGCTGCGTGCCTTTGCCCTGGACCGTGTCCGCGTCGAGGATTATCCGGTATTGCCCCAGCTTGGCTGGGAAGGTCTGGATGCGGCAGCGGGGACGATTGAAAACGTGCGCCTCTGGGATTACCGGCCGCTGCTTCAGGCCTACAACCAGTTGCAAGGGATCCGTCCATACTACGAATTTGTGGATGTGGATACAGGCCGCTATTTTCTGGATGGGGAGTACCGGCAGGTCATGCTTGCGGCGCGGGAGCTGAATACACAGATGCTCCCCCAGCAAGCGCAGACGTGGATCAACCTGCGCCTGCAGTACACCCATGGTTACGGCCTGGCGATGAGCCCGGTGGCCCGAGTAACACCCCACGGCCTGCCTGAGTTTGTGATTGGCAATATACCGGTGGACACAGTGGAAGGACTGCCGGTGGAACGGCCGGAAATTTATTATGGGGAGATCGGCACTGGTTTTGTTATTGTCAACACGAATACGCCGGAATTAAATTACCCGATGGGGGAGACTAATGTTTTCACCCACTATGACGGAAAAGGGGGCGTCCTTCTGCATGGTTTTGCCCGGCGTCTTTTATTTGCCCTCAAGTTTTCCGACTACCGTATTCTCATATCGGGCGAAATCAGACCGGAAAGCCGTATTAAGTATTACCGCAATATCCGGGAGCGGGCGGCACGTATCGCTCCTTTCCTGAACTATGACCAGGATCCCTATCTGGTACTCGCCGACGGTCGCTTATTCTGGATTATTGATGCCTATACCACCACCAGCCGCTTCCCCTACGCCCAGCCTTTCGCCGGGATTAATTATATGCGCAATCCGGTGAAGGTGGTCATCGACGCTTTTCACGGCCATGTACACTATTATGCAGCTGATCCCGACGATCCGCTGATTATGACGTATGCACGCAGTTTCCCCGGCCTGTTCAAGCCATTTGCGGAGATGCCGGAGAGCCTGCGGCAGCATATACGTTATCCCGAAACCTATTTCAACATCCTGGCCCAGGTTTTTGCCACTTATCACATGGATGACCCGATAATCTTTTACAACCGCGAAGACCTCTGGCAGGTGCCCAACGAAAAATATTTCGGCAATGTCCAGCCGATGGAGCCATATTATACCATCCTGCAACTTCCCGATGAGGCTGAGCCCGAATTTTTGCTCATGCAGCCCTTGACTCCGGCGCGCCGTGACAATATGATCGCCTGGATGGCCGGTCGCAGCGATGGGGAAAATTACGGGGAAATCCTTGTTTACCGTTTTCCCAAAGACCGGG
>DMPF01000040.1 GCA_003456095.1 Bacillota bacterium | reverse complement strand
CATGCCCCCACAAAACGGGGGCACCATCGGAAGGATGAAAACGTTTTTTGTTGAAGTTATCCTCTGCGGCTGGCGATGAGGTCGAAGAACCTTGGTACCTCGAGTCCGATCTCAAGACGGACCTCAGTAGAGGATATCATAGCCGAGATCGGCGTTGATATGGATAGGTTTCCCTCGGATGCCCATATCTCCTCTTGGGCAGGGATGTCTCCAGGCAACAAAGAAAGCACTGGCAAGCGAAAATCGGGCAAAACAACCAAGGGCAACAAATCGTTGCGCACGACACTTGTGAACTCTGCAAGATCCGCAGCAAGAACAAAGAACACCTATCTTTCAGCTCAATATCAACGGATTGCCTCAAGAAGAGGCGGTAACCGCGCCGCCGTTGCCCTGGGTCATACGATCCTGGTTATCGCGTACCATATCTTAAAGAAACATGAGCCATATAAAGAACTTGGGGCTGATTACTTTGACCAGCGCAAAAAAGATATGGTCGTGAACAATGCTGTGAAGCGTATAATGGCGCTTGGTTACACGGTTATCGTAGAAGCTGCAGCTTAGCTGCTGGCGCATAATTTGTTACCTATGGCAAGGCTGCTGGTTCGATATCCGCAGTCACACGGTACCTCTGTCCATTTATCAGGGGTTTTCAGAGTAGGTAGGCAGGCTGTTTTTGGATGCCGCGTTCAATAATTACAGCTTTGTCAGCAACTACCCTTTTAGTAGGGAGACGCTGGCCGGTGAAATAAAGATATTCTCTCCCGGAGAAGTCTCCAGGATCGCCTTGAATTAGTTCAATCCAAAACCGGTATTGCCTTGTACGATCCTTTTGTCAACGTATGCCGCAGGCTCGGCGTAAGCCGCTTGCGTGCCCTCCCTTGAAGCGCAGCCGGTTCCTGGCAGTAATCCCTCCATGAAGGCAAACAGCAGCCCCAGTGATATCAGTAAGAGGGGCGGCCCTGAGGGCCGCCCCAGAAACTTTAATACTTGATAAAAACTTTGGCTGCCGCGTTGCAGATGGGGCAGCTCTTCGGAGACTCACCCGTGCCTACCCAGCCGCAAATGGGGCATAAGAAGATTTCCCCGTCTTCCAGATCCTTTCCTGACGCAACTGTCGCTTTTAAAGCGACGAATGTCTTTCCATGCACTTTTTCCGCCTCGTTGGCAAATTCAAAGGATTTCCGGGCTTTATCCTCTTTTTCCGCAGCCGCAGTTGCGATAAATCTGGGATACATTTCAGTAAACTCGTAATGTTCCCCTTCTACGGCTTGAGTAAGGTTTTCCAGTGTGCTGCCTATTTCCCCCGCCACCTCAAGGTGTTTCAGGGCGTGAACTGTTTCCGCTTCGGCAATGGCCCGGAAAAAACGCCCCACATTCTTAAAACCTTCTTTCTCCGCCTTCTGCGCAAACGCCAGGTACTTCCGATTTGCCTGTGATTCACCGGCAAAAGCACTCATAAGATTTTCCTTTGTTTTCATGATCTCACCTCGCATATGTTTTGGGCAAAGCCCGTCACTCCATTTTTTGCGTAACGGCGCCATCATAAATATTCTGCAATATTCTGCATAATTTGCCGGAATCCTTTTTAAACGGTCAAGAGCGTTCCCTACGCAAACCGGAAGATCGGGGCAGGCTGTTTTCATCCCTTTGATGGTGCCGCCGCAGCAGGCGGGGCATGGGAGTCTACCCTTTTCCTGACTTTATCAGTTGATCCTTCATAAATCCGCTAAAAATGGGCAAACAAAAAACAGAATGCGTATATTTTGTCACTACAGTTACCAGTTTATTACAGAACCAGCTCCTCTGCAGGGGTAATGTTTTTGGGGTGTTTAAGTTTTAGTACGCTCCAGATCTTGCTGCTTAGATCTGTTCCTTTCATTTTGATATAGAACGTGTTTTGTTCAACATCCATCTTGGTGAAGCACATGGCATTAAGCGCTTCACGGATTTTTTCCGGGGAGGCGGAAATACCTGCTTCTTTCAGCCTTAACTCCAGCGTCCTTTCCAGGAGGAAGGCCAGGAAACATACAACAAAATGGCCCTTAATCCGTGATTCTGTCCAGTGGAAAACAGGCCTGACTTCAAGTGTGCTTTTCATGATCCTAAACGACTCTTCGATTTTCCAAAGACAGTGATACGCATCAAGTAAATCCTGGGGTTTTAAGCTGTGGTCGTTGGTTTGCAGCCCGTAATAACCGTCAAATTGCTCATCACGCTTGATTGCTGCTTCATCAAGGACCCAGTTGATCTCACTGGCTATTTCTTTGTCAAATAATTTTTGCGTCAGTTCCTTGTTCATTTTACGGATACGGGAGGCTACAATGTAACGGTACTTCTTACCATCAATTCTTTTTAAATTGAGTTTGCTGTTAATCCCCCGGTCGGCCACAACGAGTTTCTTGCATTGCTCCAGCGCCCGGTCATTTCCGTTAGTGCTTGCTGCAACGCTCGCGGACGGAAGTGCTTTGGGATAAGCGCTCACATAGGCATATAAATAAGCTTTTTTCTGATCCTGTCCGATAGTTCCTTGATTTTAGTTTCAATCTGGCGAATCACGGTGATAAACGCTTCATCGTCTTTGCCTGTCGGGTCGTAAAGCCCCCAGTCCTCCCTGTGCTTGCAGGGGAGGTGTGGGCAAGCGACATTGCAGCCCATCGTGACGACAATATCAACCGGCGGGATTTCTAAGAGCGGTTTTGAATGCTGCGTCTGCCCCATATCGATCCCGTGGAGCTGTTTCATCAGCCGGATAGCATCCTGATTGATCCGCGGTTTTGTTTCTGTTCCTGCCGAATAGCTTTCAAAAACATCAGCGGCAAGGTGTTTGCCCAAGGCCTCTGCTATTTGCGAACGGCAGGAATTATAAACACAAATGAAAGCGACTTTAGGTTTAGCCATTTTGCTTCCCCCCCCCATGAACCAATGACGGGTATTATTGGCGATACGCACCAGCGTCAACATAACAGGCACTTCCACAAGCACCCCTACAATGGTCGCAAGCGCCACAAGCGATGTCGTGCCAAACAGGGAAATGGGCTAAGAAATTCAGGTATTACAGGCAGGTATTTTCCGATAAGAATACCGACAGCCATGCACAGGGTCACCCATAGAGTCAGGTATTTTTCAAAAAAGCCGATCCCCGTATTTTTCTCTATACAACCTTCGACCGGGCAACAGCAGGACTTTTCTTTACTGATCCTGACCACATCCTTCACAGCAGTCCGCGACATCCTTGCAGATGCAATTTTCCTTAGCTGTAGTAATGGTGTGGAAAAACTGCTTTGTTTCCCTGATTATTTCCGCATCCAGCGAGTAGTACGTCCATTTGCCCTCATTTCTGCCCTTAACCAGCCCGCATTCGCACAGGAGCTTCATATGGTGGGACAAGGTGGATTGGGAGATCTCGAATTTTTCTAAAATCATGCAGGCACAAAGTTCCCCGCAGGAGAGCATATCCACAATCATGGCCCTCTTGGGATTGCTCAACGCCTTGAACACTCGTGTATGCCGCGTATAACTTTTCATGCCGACACCTCAAATCTAAGGATTTCGATGTGATTATTATATGCGCCAAATCGAAAACTGTCAATGTAATAAGTCGTTTGCACTTTACCGATTTTGGAGTTTTGCACACTCCTCTTTGCACACCCCCCTGAAATCGGACACACCCCCCTGCCTGTCTTTTAACGGCTTTCTGCTTTCTGGTTACAGGCAGCAAAAGGCTCAAGTCTCCTCGCTTCCGAAAAAAGCGAAACAAAAGCAACATAAAATGATAAAAGCCATCTCGCAAAAATGCGGAAATGGCTATAGTGCTGGACTTTTGGGCAAAAACAAAACCACCTA
>DMPF01000128.1 GCA_003456095.1 Bacillota bacterium | reverse complement strand
ATGATCCACATGCCCAATCGTACCCACATTAACGTGCGGCTTCGTCCTTTCGAATTTCTTCTTGGCCATAACATTTACCTCCTTAATAATATTTCATCCCATTTGCAGCAATAATCATTATACAAAAGTCCGGCTGACAATCTTATCCGCTATATTGGCAGGAAGGGGATCGTAATGGGAAAACTCCATGGCATAAGTGCCCCGTCCCTGTGTGTGCGAACGCAGATCGGTAGCATAGCCAAACATCTCGGATAGCGGGACCAGGCCCCTGATCACCTGGCTGCCTCCTTTAGGTTCGATTCCTTCAATCTTCCCCCGGCGCGAGTTAATATCCCCAATAGCCTCACCAATATATTCCTCGGGCACGATAATCTCCACCTTCATGTTCGGCTCAAGGAGTACGGGATGAGCCTGGGACATGGCTTTTTTGAAAGCTTGGGACGCGGCAATGGCAAAGGCCATTTCTGATGAATCAACTTCATGATAAGAACCGTCCAATAGAGTGGCTTTAAAGTCAATAACACGATAACCGGCCAGCACACCGCTTGAGAGGGCTTCTCGGAGGCCTTTTTCCACAGCGGGTATAAACTCGCGGGGGATACGGCCGCCGCTCACTTTGTCTTCGAAGACAAAGCCACCGTTACGGGGCAGGGGATCCAGCTGCAGCACCACGTGCCCGTACTGCCCCCGACCTCCAGACTGACGCACGAATCTTCCTTCGGCCTTGGCAGTTGTCATAATGGTCTCTTTATAAGAAACCTGCGGCCGGCCGACATTGGCTCCCACTTTAAACTCCCGCAGCAGCCGGTCCACAATAATCTCCAGGTGTAGTTCACCCATACCGGCAATAATGGTCTGACCCGTTTCCTCATCAGTGGATGCCTGGAACGTAGGATCCTCTTCCGCCAGTTTTTGCAGGGATGTACTCATCTTATCCTGATCGTTGCGTGTTTTGGGCTCAATGGCCACTGAGATAACCGGTTCGGGAAAATTGATTGTCTCCAGGATAATCGGCTTGTTCTCTGTGCAGAGCGTATCCCCTGTTGTCGTTTTTTTCAGGCCGACCAGCGCCACAATGTCGCCGGCGGACGCTCCCTGCAGCTCCTCACGGTGATTGGCATGCATACGCAAAATGCGCCCCACCCGCTCTTTTGTCCCTTTGCGGGAATTGTAAATATAAGAACCGCTGGTGATACTTCCGGAATAAATACGTATAAAAGAAAGCTTACCTACGTAAGAGTCGTTCATAATTTTAAAAGCAATGGCAGCAAAGGGGGCATCTACATCGGCTTCGCGATAGGTTATCTCTCCACTGTCCGGCAACTTCCCCTCAACCGGAGGGATATCAAGCGGAGAGGGCAGATAGTCCACCATGGCATCCTGGAGCAGTTGTACGCCCTTATTGCGGTAGGAAGAACCGCAGAGTACAGGCACATAAAGATTATTGATGACGGCATAACGCAGGGCACGGCGAATATCCTCCGCACCGATATCCTGACCTTCCAGGTATTTTTCCATAATCCCTTCATCCACTTCCGCAAGAGCTTCAAGCATACGCTCATAGTAACGTTCCGCAATTTCGCGCATTTTCGGGGGGATTTCCCGTTCTTCGTTGTTCATGCCCAGTTCATCAAGAAAATATACCGCCTTATTGCTTACCAGGTCGATAACTCCCTCCAGGTTTTCCTCGACAACGATGGGCAGCTGTATAGGAAGCACGGCAGCCTTCAGCTTGGAACGCATCATGCGCAGGACATTATAGAAGTCGGCCCCGGCAATATCCATTTTATTAATATAAGCAATACGGGGAACGCCGTATTTGTCGGCCTGACGCCATACCGTTTCCGATTGTGGTTCCACCCCCGACTTGGCACAGAATACACCTACAGCTCCGTCCAGCACCCGCAGAGAACGTTCAACCTCTACAGTAAAGTCCACGTGTCCTGGTGTGTCTAGAATATTTACACGCGCGCCTTTCCAGTAACAGGTTGTGGCCGCTGAGGTAATGGTAATACCCCGCTCCTGCTCCTGGATCATCCAGTCCATGGCTGCGGTACCGTTATGAACCTCGCCAAGCTTGTGCACTTTTCCCGTATAAAAAAGGATTCTTTCCGTGGTGGTGGTCTTTCCGGCGTCAATATGCGCAATAATCCCCAAATTTCTCGTTTTTGCCAGGTCCATAGAAACCTTACGCTCCTCTTTGATCGCAACCATTGCCATTACCAGCGATAATGGGCAAAAGCTTTGTTCGACTCTGCCATCTTATGCGTATCTTCCTTCTTTTTAACGGTGACTCCGGTGTTGCCGGCAGCATCAACAATTTCAGCAGCCAAGCGCTGGGCCATTGTCTTTTCGCTCCGGTTGCGTGCTGTGCTGATCAGCCAGCGAATGGCCAGAATTAATTTGCGGCGAGGGTTAACCTCTACCGGTACCTGGTAGGTGGCGCCGCCGACCCGGCGGGGCTTGACCTCCAGTACAGGAGAAACATTGCGAATAGCCGCTTCAAATACTTCCAGGGGCTCCTTTTTTGCCTTTTCCCGTATAATCTCCATGGCCTGGTAAAAGACAGATTGGGCAACTCCCTTCTTGCCATCGTACATAAGCTTATTAACAAAACGGGCTACAACAACGCTGTGATAAACGTCATCCGGTCCTATCTCCCGGTGTGTCACCGGTCCTTTTCGCGGCAAGATGCACCCTCCTCTCTTAAGATTTCTTCGGCCTCTTGCTGCCGTACTTGGAACGACCTCTCCTGCGCTTATCCACGCCGGAGGCGTCCAGTGCGCCCCGGATCAGGTGATAACGCACTCCGGGCAGATCTTTGACCCGTCCGCCCCGTACCAATACAACGGAGTGCTCCTGCAGGTTATGCCCTATTCCCGGAATGTATGCGGTTACTTCCGTACCGCCTGTCAAACGCACCCGGGCGATTTTGCGCAACGCAGAGTTGGGTTTTTTCGGTGTGGTAGTGGAAACCCTGGTGCAAACCCCCCTTTTCTGCGGAGAACCTTCCAGTGCCGGTGCAGTGGACTTTTTTGTCACCTTCACCCTGTTGTTGCGAACAAGCTGATTAATTGTGGGCACCGGCAACACCTCCTTTTTTCGTAGAGTTTTCTACTATTTTTTTATGATAGCGGCAACGGCAGCTCCCACTTTAATACTGCAGGCCTTGCCGAGTTGATCCATGCTCTCCACATACCAAACCGGCACATTTTGCTGCTCACACAGACGCAAAACCGGAGCTACAACTTTTGTCTCCGCATCCCGGGCCGCATAAACCGCCAGCGCCTGCCTGTTTTCCAGTGCCCGCACAGTCTGGCGCATCCCGGCCACTTTCTGTTTTGCTTCTTTCAGATCCTCCACCAAGTAAGCTTATTCCCCCTTCTCTTTTACTTAATCATCGAAGGCCGTTGCAAAAGAACACACTCCGGTATTTTAGCACCGCCGGCACTAATTGTCAATGATTTAGCTCACTTCACTTTGATCATTGGAAAAAGCGCCTGCCGCATCCTCGACGCCATTATCCAGATCTCCGTTGTCTTCCATTTCCTCATCCGTGAGTTCGTCATCATCCAGATAATCCATAGGGTAAAGCTTTAACTTCTCCGCAGGCCGGTGTGATGGCAGCGCTGCACCGTCTTCCAGTATTAGTTTGATATTACGGTAACGGGACATACCGGTCCCCGCGGGGATAAGTTTGCCGATAATGACATTCTCCTTCAAGCCGAGCAGCGGATCAACCTTTCCTTTAATGGAGGCATCGGTTAGCACCCGCGTTGTCTCCTGGAACGACGCAGCGGAAAGGAAGGAATCGGTGGCCAGCGAGGCTTTGGTAATCCCCAGCAGCACCGGCCGGCCCACTGCTTTTTTGCCACCCTTGGCGACAATCTTACGGTTTGCTTCCTCCACCACGAAGCTGTCTTCCAGGCTGCCCGGCAGCAGGTTTGTATCCCCCGCGTCTTCTATTTTCACTTTTTTCAGCATCTGGCGGATCATTACTTCAATATGCTTGTCGTTGATATCCACGCCCTGCAAGCGGTAAACACGCTGCACCTCTTGCAGGAGGTAAAGCTGAACCCCCCGGATCCCCCGTACCTTCAGCAGGTCATGCGGATTGATGGAGCCCTCGGTAAGCTCCTCGCCCGCTTCCACCTCGTAACCGTCCCTTACCTTGAGGCGGGCACCGTAGGGTACCTGGTACGCCCTGATCTCGCCGTGCGGCGAATAAACTTTAACCTCCCGCTTGCTGCGGGACTCGCCCAACTCCACTCTGCCGGATATTTCGCTGATCAATGATTGCCCCTTGGGTTTACGGGCTTCGAACAACTCCTCCACCCGGGGCAAGCCCTGGGTGATATCATCACCGGCGACACCCCCTGTATGGAAAGTGCGCATGGTCAGCTGCGTGCCTGGCTCACCGATGGACTGGGCGGCAATAATACCCACCGTTTCCCCCACTTCGACCAGTTGCCCGCTAGCCAGATTGCGCCCGTAACACTTTATGCAGATACCGTAACGGGATTTACAGGTCAGAACGGAACGGATGGTGACCTGCTTAATACCCGCATCGCTAATCAGTACCGCCGTATCCTCATCAATCAACTCATCCGCGCCGACAATAAGCTCTTTTGTTTCGGGATGGCGGATATCCTCCAGGGAAAAACGGCCGATGATCCGTTCAGACAGCTCCTCAATGATGTCCCCTTCATCTTCCCGCATATCTTCCACCGTAACCCCCTGCAGTGTTCCACAATCCAGGCTGCGCACAATAACATCCTGGGCCACGTCCACCAGGCGGCGCGTGAGGTAACCGGAATCGGCCGTTTTCAGAGCCGTATCCGCAAGACCCTTACGTGCGCCGTGGGTTGAGATAAAGTATTCCAGCACAGTAAGGCCTTCACGGAAGTTGGCCTTAATAGGCAGGTCGATGATACGGCCGGTCGGATCAGCCATCAGGCCGCGGATCCCGGCAAGCTGGGTAATCTGTGACTCATTGCCCCGCGCTCCCGATTTTGACATCATATAGATCGGATTAAAGCTGCCAAAGCCGTCCATCAGTGCGACGGAGATGGTATCCTTGGCTTTGTGCCAGATATCGATCACACGATCATAGCGTTCGTCAGCGGTAATAAAACCTCTGCGATACTGTTTTTCAATTTCATCAACATCGCGGTCAGCGTTATTCAGTGTTTCCTGCTTGTTGGCAGGAATAATAATATCTCCGATACCGATGGTGATACCCGCAATGGTGGCGTAGGTAAAACCTATTTTCTTAATTTCATCCAGTATTTCCGCAGTCCGCGTATTTCCGTATTTGCGGTAACAAAGCCCTACCAGCCCGGCAACGAAATTCTTCTTAATAGGATTGTTCAGGGGCAGTTCGGCAAGCCGC
>DMPF01000208.1:2397-6141 GCA_003456095.1 Bacillota bacterium | reverse complement strand
CCCGCCGCCGCGGGAGGAGCCGGAGAGCCTGAAAGCGCGGCGGGAGAGCTATGTACGTGCCATGGACAATGTGGCCAGGAGCAAAGTACAGGAAATCGTCCCACTGTTCCATTAGCTTGAGCTGGCAGGGGAGATTCTGGAGGCGGGCGCCGGCTCGGGAGCGATGACGGCTGGTTTCCTGGAGTGTTTCCCAGGGTTAAATGCCATACTGCTGGATCTGCCCGGCGTCCTGGAACATACACAGGAAATGCTTGCGCAAAGAGGGCTTGCGCACAAGGTGGAACTCTGCCCGGCCGATATCCTGCAGCACTGGCCGGTGGAGCAGGGCCGCTTTGCGCTGGTTATTCTTTCCAATATCGTTCACGCCTACGCGGAGGAGGAAGCCGCGCACCTCCTGAACTGTGCGAAAGACGCCCTGCGTCCGGACGGCCTGCTGCTCATCCACGACTTCTTTCCGGAGCACCGCCGGGAGAAAGCAGCCCTGTTTGACCTGAATATGTTCATTAACACCTATAACGGCAAGGTATTCTCTGGGAAATGGCTGGAGGAAAAACTGGCGGCTCACGGCCTTCATAGCACCGGTCTGCTGCCGCTGGCCTCAGACACGGCTGTCATCATCGCCGCGGGAGAGCAAAAGACGCTGGCAGGTCTTTGCCTGGAGCAGAGCGGCCGGCTGGCGGTAAAAATTCAGGAGTTGGGCTTCAAAGATGTCCGGCCAGTTTCCGCCGGTGACGTTCAGGTGGCCGAGTGGACCGGGTTGCGCTGCCGGTTTGGCTGCGATCAGTACGGCAAACTGCGCTGTCCGCCCCACAACCCCTTTCCTGCCGATACCCGCGCAGTTTTGCTTGACTACAGCCTGGCCCTGCTGCTGGAAGGCGAGCCGCCCACAAAAAATTTTCAGCAGCGGGTGCTGCAGGCTGAACGGGAGGCCTTTCTGGCCGGGTATTACAAGGCTTTCGCCTACTGGTCCGGGCCGTGTGCCATCTGCGCGGAGTGTGCGCAAGACGGACTTTGCCGCAATCCCCGTCAAAGCAGGCCATCCATGGAGGGTGCCGGCATTGACGTATTCGAGACTGCACGGCGGGCGGGGCTCTCGCTTGACACCGTGAAAAACAGGGGCGATTACGTCAGGTATTTCGCCTTGCTGCTTCTGGAGTGATTAAAAATGCGTGTACTGCTGGTTCAGGCTCTTTCAATGGAAAATCCTTCCGCGGAAAAGGTCTACCCCCTGGGGGTCGTCCTGCTTGCCACGTATCTTTTGCGCGGTGGTCATGAAGTGCAAGTCCTGGACATGAATATGGAAGCCGACCCTTTCGCGGTCCTGAAAGAGCGTCTGCTCACCTTCCGCCCACGGGTGGTCGGCTTTTCCCTGCGCAATATAGATCCCCTCGGCAATAAGACCAGCTCGCTGATTCCGCCATTTACGGCGGCGGTCAGGCTGACCGCCGCCCTGCTAACCGAAGCCTGCCTTATTGCCGGTGGGACGGGATTCTCCCTTTTCCCCGCGCGGCTGATGCGGGAACTGCCGGAGCTGCATTACGGTTTTGTGGGGGAGGCGGAACGTGCCCTGCCACTCCTTTTGGATCATCTTTCAAACCCGCCGCCGCTGTCGGGATTGTGCCGGAGGGATGGTCCCGAAATCAAGATTGACCCACCTGCAACGGATTTCAACATGGCCTGTTATCTGCCGCCTTCCCGGGATATTCTGCCGCCTTCCCTGTATGCGGGAGCAAACCAGTATGTACCGGCCCTGGGGATTGAGAGCAAGCGGGGGTGTCCCTTTACCTGCGCCTACTGTGTTTACCCCGCGCTCCAGGGCAGAACACTGCGCTGCCGCCCGCCGGCGATGGTGGTGGAAGAAATGGCCGCGCTGCAAACGCAGTACGGCGTTGCACGGTTCCATTTTACCGACCCGGTGCTGAACATCCCCGCCGGCCACCTGGAAGCTATCTGCCACGAAATTCTCCGCAGGGGCCTGCAGGTCCGCTGGGACGGGTTTTTCAGGGAGGATTTTCTGACGGAAGAACAGGCAGCGATTTATGCAGAGGCAGGATGCGAATGCTTTTCCTTCTCCCCGGACGGTCTCTGCCAGGAAGCCTTGGATGTGCTGGATAAAAAGCTCTCTGAGGCGGACATCCTGAGAGCGGCACGCATTGCCGCGGGAACGGGAGTGCTTACAGTTTATCATTTCATGGTCAACGTGCCTGGGGAGACAAAAAAGACCTGTGCTAAGGCAGAACGTTTCCTGGAACTGCTTTTTGAGATCCACAGCGCAAAAAGAAACCTCGGCACCATCGTACTGAACAACATCCGCATTCTGCCAGGCACAGTCATGGCGGAACGGGCCGGGCGGGACGGCGTGATCGGACCGGGTACCGACCTGCTCTACCCTACCTACTATAACCCGCCACCGTTTGATCGTTTCAGATACCGCCTGGAAACGCTCCGGCAGTGCAGGGAGGTCTTTATGTGGACGGAAGGTGAGGCGGCAAAATGAAGATTATACTGCTGGAGCACCCGCGGACTTTCCTGCCTGAGCGATGCAACGACATCGCCAACACACCTCTTTCTTCGTGTCTGCTGACGGGCTACACCGCAGCCGTGCTGAGAAGCAGGGGGCACGAGGTGGAAATTATTGAAGGCTATCTGGACGGCCTCTCTTACAGGGAGATGGAAAAGGCGGTCTGTAACGCCGCTCCGCTACTGCTGGGCGTCCACATCGTCTACCATTGGGAAGCCCACAGGAAGCTGTTTCGTTTTCTGGAAAAGATGAAAGAGAGCGGCGCCTGTCATCACATTATTGTGTACGGCTTTTGCCCGACCTTTGCCTTCGGCGAAATCCTGAGGGAATGCAGCGCCGTTGACGCTGTGGTCATCGGCGAACCGGAACAGACTTTTGGGGAACTGGCGGATGCGCTGTCACAAAAAGACTCTTTGCGGACCATCGCCGGCCTGGCCTGCAGAGACGGGGCAGGCGGATTTGCATACCGCCGTCGCGAGCTCACGGCCGACTTGGACGGTATCCCTTTTCCTGTGCGCACAGAGGCCATGTTCTGCCTGCCTGAGGTGAACATTCAGGGCAGCAGGGGCTGCTACGGGGCATGCACTTTCTGTCATATCGGCCCCTTTTAGGCGGAAGCGGCTGGCGCGGCCGCAGTCCGGAAAATATCGCCGCCGAGATTGACGCACTGATCCGCCAAAGAGGGGTGAGGGATTTTTACTTTACCGATCCCAACTTTTTCGGACCGGGGGAAAGGGGACAGCAAAGGGCGCTGCATCTCGCCGCGCTGCTCAGGCCGAAAAAGATCCGTTTCGGCATCGAAGCAAGAGTTAACGACATCCGCGAGAAAACCATCAAAGCTCTGACTGAAGCCGGCCTGCACCAGATACTGATCGGCCTGGAGAGCGGCAGGGATGAGGCCCTCAGGCGGATGAACAAGATGACCAGCGTCACCGACAACGAAGGAGCGGTCCGCATCTTGCGCAGCTATGGCCTTGAGCCTAATATCGGCTTTATCATGTTTGAACCGGATTCCACGCTGGCAGATGTGCGCGCCAATTTTGAGTTTCTCAAAAGAAATGACCTGCTTAACAGGCTTGCCGTGACGGCCAATGTTCTCTATCACCATCAGATTGTCTTGAGAGGCACTCCGGCTTACCGGCGGCTGCTAGAAGGAGGCCGCCTGGAAGTAAGTCCAGCATTGCTCTATGAAGGCAGAACTGTCCCCGCCGATGGCAAAGCGG
>DMPF01000208.1:1764-2078 GCA_003456095.1 Bacillota bacterium | reverse complement strand
CCTGCCCCCGCCGATGGCAAAGCGGCTATACTCGCCCGGATTATGCGCAGTGTCACCAATCACCTTTTTCTGCGTATGTCGAGAATTTGGAGCGGTCGGCAAAAGGAGCCGGACGACGCGCCGCAAAAATATGCCCGGCTGAACGCTTTGCTGGTGGACTGGTTCGAGACGATCTTAGCTGCTCTGGAGGCCGGAGAATATTTTACGGAGGAGAAGGTGGCCCGTTACCTTAAGGAAGCCGAACAAAGCATAATCGACGCTTTACATGCCCACCCGGAAAGGTAAAGTAACCTCCCCCACGGCACCGCTAAATC
>DMPF01000208.1:0-1396 GCA_003456095.1 Bacillota bacterium | reverse complement strand
CCCACGGCACCGCTAAATCGCATCTCATGTCCGCAACCTCCGGAGCAAATATTACGGCAAAGGCGTGGGAATTATGGTATAATCAGGAACATGAAAAAAACATTTGAATCGCTGATGGGGTGATGAGATGGAATATCAGGAAGCAATAAAACAAGCGGCGCAATTAATCAAAGTACACAATGGTTTTTACGCTTTGACCGGAGCCGGGATGAGCACAGAAAGCGGTATCCCCGATTTCCGCTCTCCCGGAACAGGCCTATGGGAAAAAATCGATCCCATAGCCACCTCTTCGGCGGAGGTGCTGCATAGAAATCCCAAACTTTTTTACGAGGTAGGCTTTACCCGTTTTGTCAACATCAGCAGGGCTGAGCCCAACCCGGGCCATTACGCTCTGGCCGGCCTGGAAGATTTGGGTTTAATGAAAGGCCTGGTCACACAAAACATTGACGGCCTGCATGTGCGGGCCGGCTCGAAAAAGGTTTGGGAAGTGCATGGGCATCTGCGGACCGGTTCTTGCCTGGGATGCAAGCGGCGTTACCCTTTTGCGGTACTGGTTCAGCAGGTGGAGCAAAAGAGCATACCCCCTTTATGTGAACATTGTTCCAGTATGTTGCGCCCGGATGTGGTATTGTTTGGAGACCAAATGCCCAGGCTATTTTTTGAAGCCCGGGAGACCCTGCAGAAAGACTGTGATTTATTGTTGGTGGCCGGCAGCAGCCTGGTGGTTTACCCGGTGGCAGATTTGCCCCGGCTGGCCAAGCATCTGATCATCATCAATCTTGAGCCGACAGCCTATGACATTGAAGCAGACGTGGTGATCCGGGAAAAATGCGGCCAGGCGCTGACAGAGCTGCTATCTTTGCTGAAGTAGTTATAATAGTTTTCTTTATACTCCCGTTGATTTTGCAGAGATGCAAGAAGACAATCAGCGCATCTAAACCAGGAGGCTGACAATGGGCAAGGAAGAACGGATTTTAGCACGCATTGCCGCAGATCTTACAATACCGGCCCGGCGGGTTGCCAAGGCTGTAGGCCTGCTTGATGAAGGAAGCACGGTACCTTTTATCGCCCGCTACCGTAAAGAAGCGACGGAAGGCATGACGGACGAGGAACTTCGTGTTTTGGCGGGTAAACTGGATCTTTACCGGAACCTGGAGAAAAACAGGGAAGATATTCTCAGACACCTGGCTGAATTGGCAGTATTGACACCTGAGCTGGAGACAGCTGTGGCCGGCGCCTCCACAGCAACCGAGTTGGACGATATTTACCGGCCGTACAGGCCCAAGAAGCGGACCAGGGCAACGGTGGCGAAGGAGAAAGGCCTGGAACCGTTGGCGCAGGCACTGCTTAGCGGTATGGTTGAGCCCTTTACTGAAGCGGGCAAATATATAAATCC
>DMPF01000235.1 GCA_003456095.1 Bacillota bacterium | reverse complement strand
GGTAATAGAGCCAGGCGCCGCCAAGCAGCAGGGCCAGGGCCGAAGTTTCCCCAAGGCTGCCGGAAACAGTCCCGATAAAGAGGTCTGTCAGCGACGCGGCTTTGGTAACCAGGGGGGTAGCTTCCGTTACCATATCGGCAGCAAAATTAAAGGGCGCCGGCTTCAGCCATACATCACCGGCCACGTGGCTGGCCCAGGAAACAGCCAGTACGGCCCGTCCCACCAGTGCGGGGTTGAAAATATTGTTGCCCATACCGCCGTAAACGTGCTTGCCAATGGCGATGGCCACCGCCGCGCCCACGGCAACCACCCACCACGGTGGTGCCGGCGGCAGGGTCATGGCCAGCAAAAGTCCCGTTACTGCCGCACTGCCATCCCCAAATATATTTCTTTTACGCAAGATAATTGCTTCCGTAATCATGGCGACCAGCATGGCGATAACCATCGTCAGCAGTGCACGATAGCCAAAAAGAAAAACAGCCATGAGCGCCGCGGGAAAGAGAGCCACCAGGACATCCACCATAATGCTCTGGATGTCTTCCGGGGACTTGAGGTGCGGGGATGAAGAAACTACCAGCTTTCTTTCCAATTTTGCAGTTCCCTCCTCTGCATACTTAGATGTTTAATATTTCCTGCGCGCTATTTCCTGCGCGCGCCAATTTCACCTTTGGCGATACGTATCCACTGCACCAGAGGTCGCTTGGCCGGGCAAATATAGGTACAACAACCACATTCAAAACAATCCATCGCCCCGTATTTTTCCGCCAGGTCAAAGATGGCCTTTTCCGACGCCGAACCGATAAAGTTGGGCAGCAGGTTCATCGGACAGACCTCGAGGCACTTGCCACACTTGATACAGGAGGCGATGGGAAGGTCACTCACAAATTCCCCGGTTAAAACAAGCACGCCGGAAACCCCCTTGGTAACGGGGACCGTATCGCCAGGCTGGGCCAGACCCATCATCGGGCCTCCCAGAATGAGCTTGCGGGCATCGTCCGTCATGCCGCCGCACTGTTCAATAAGATCTTTCACCAGCGTGCCGTTGCGCACCAGCAGGTTGGCCGGCTCCTTAATACCCGGCCCCGTGACGGTAACCACCCGCTCGTAGAGTGGTTTGCCCAGTTTGATTGCCTCCGCAAGGGCAATGGCTGTACCGCTGTTTTGGTTGACCACGCTGACAGCCATGGGCAGCGCCCCGGTAGGCACATCCCGGCCGGTCGTGGCCTTGATTAACATCTTCTCCGCACCTTGGGGATATTTTGTATGCAGGGGATAAACCACCAGATCATAATCCCCTTTTCCTTCGGCAACTGCCTTTTCCATGCTCACCACCGCATCCGGCTTGTTATCCTCGATGCCGATAATTCCCATGGCCGCTCCCAGGGCTTTCATAAAACCCTTCAGGCCGTAAACAATGTCATCGGCTCGTTCCACCATTTGCCGGTGATCCGCCGTGAGGAAAGGCTCGCACTCGGCCCCGTTGATGATCACCGTGTCGATGCTGGTCTCAGGCGGTGGTGAAAGCTTCACATGGGTGGGAAAAGTGGCGCCGCCGAGACCGACAAGGCCCGCATCTTTACTGATCTGAATAATCTCCTTTGCGCTTAATGCCTCCAGCGGCTCGCGCGGCTTCATCCCTTCGTCCGGGGTATCCAGACCGTCGTTTTCAATAAACACCGCAAGCACCGGATTGCCCAGGGGATGGTTAAACGGTTCGATCCGCGTGACCTTGCCGGAAACACTGGCAAAAACAGGCGCAGAAACAAAACCTTTCGGCTCTCCGATTTTTTGCCCCAGCTTCACTTCGTCCCCTACCTGTACCACCGGTTCGCAGGGTGCACCGATATTCTGGTGCATAGGGATAATCACCTGCGCAGGCGCACGGGCAGAAGCGACCTGCTTTCCGGAGGACAGATCCTTAAAATAGCCGGGGTGGATACCTTTTGCAAAAGACCGCTTGCTCATGCATTCCTTCACCTCTTTGCCCATTTATTTTAAAAATTTTTTGTTACTGCTCAGGCTTACATTTACACCGGGGTGCTGGATGCCTTTTTATAGATTAGCCGACTGGAAGTCGGCTCCACTCTGGAAGCCGGCTCCACCACTGCAGTTAAAATTCGTTACTCCCATAAAAAATCCTGCCCCTGCTCTTCGTTTCCGCAAATAATTTGGCTCAAAATGCTCTTTTAAGGGTAAATAGGCAGAATAAAGTAAATTATCGGATATATGATCCCCCTTGCGCCTGTTCTTGAAATCTTCCGCCAATAAATAATTTGAATGAAAAAGACTGCCCTCGCGGACAGTCTTTTTCATCTTTCAGTGTATTGTCCCTGGATCAGGAAAACTGACGGGGCAGGAACGTGACACAGTCTGTTTCTTGCGTATCCATCGCCTGGGGAGGCTGGATCTCGATATTCTCAGCCATGCATTTGTTGCCGTTGTCCCAGTAGGTGCAACTGTCCACCACACACTTAACCCTGCCAATGGGGCTGTTAATACGGTTGATTCGCTGATGATGCGCCATCTTCACACCTCCAATATTTTACTTTTTTTCAGGAGGCGCTAACGGTAAGACCGCCAAAAATGCCAGAGCGGTAAGAAATTTGCAGCTTCTGTGCCGGAAAATTTTGCGGGACAAAGATGTGCCAATCGTCTTGTTCGTAACGCTTAAATTCATCCTTATTGCCCGGTTTGCCTGCAGTCACGGCAGGCTTATACGAAAACCCGGCTCAACCGCCGCACAACGCCATTTTTACAGTCAATGAACGGCTGTTTTCCTTTCGGTTCAGGTATTCCCGGGCCTGCGGTGTAATTTCGATAATCACGCAGCTCACCTCCTAGTTAATTGATATATAAATTATACTACATAATATTTTCGCTGTCAATGTTTTCTGTTTCATCGCCTTTTCAGTTTATGGCAATATTGACAGCTTATGGCCCCTTTTTTTTTATCCGGCAAATGTTATAATTTATAGAAAATATGTAACTACTCTGGAGTCAGGAGTAGATACGAGGTGCGTTTACCTATGCCAAGGTTTAAAACAGCAACATTAAAACCGCTGTCGGCCCTTATCTTGTGCGCCGCCCTGCTACTTGCGCCCTGGAGCACTGTTCACCTCGCCTCCGGCGGGGCAGAGAGAGCAGATATCCACCCGGAAGTTTCAGCCGCTTTGGCAAATCAAGAATTTGTTCCTATTATTGTCTTTCTCAACGGCGACCCCGATCCTCTCTCCGGCAGCGCCGCGGCGGGGCCGTACCGGGAAAGATCGG
>DMPF01000221.1 GCA_003456095.1 Bacillota bacterium | reverse complement strand
AGATTTCCAGCATATACCAAAGGCTATTTCGCTAGGCATTCATCACCCGCTCAACCATGAGAAAATGCAGTTATACTCGCCTTTTTATTATTCCATTGACCGGCGGCTGTTAAAAATGCAAAAAATGCTGGTTAGCTGGTTAAGATTTGCCGGATGGAGAGCATTGGCTATCCCGCCCGATTCCAATCGCTACGACAACAGCTATATATCCAGGCTCTATCCCCTTTTTCCACACAAGACAGCGGCAACCTGTGCAGGATTGGGGTGGGTGGGAAAGAGCGGGCTGCTGGTAAGTGACAGTTATGGTCCTTATGTAAACTGGGCTTCAGTCCTCACTGATGCACCATTGGAAATCTGTAAAAAACCCATCATCCACAGCTACTGCGGAAACTGCCGCAGGTGTGTTGATGTCTGTCCCGCTGGTGCCATTAAAGATATACACTGGATACGGGGAAACAATTACCAGTCCATGATCGATATTGAAAGATGTACTGCTCGGCTGGAGATGAACATTAAAAAGACCGGTAACCCTAGCTGCGGTCTCTGTATACTTGCCTGTCCCCAAGGTATTTTTTTGGCGCAAAAAAAATAGAAAGGAAAATGATGTTTTTTGGCGAATTATTTCGCAATATAGTCACTATCTGCGGGATAATTAGAGGGTGGTATTGTTGGCCCAGCAAGATGGCCTTGTCGGAGTTATTAATGGAATAATTAAAATAGTCGATCCGCTTGAGGGCGGCAATCGGGCGCTGCTTATTCCTCCGGATGAGGGGGCAACAATATTTGTAAACGGCTTGGAACTGGAAGGTCCCCTCTTCTGCGAGCTCCAAGATATAATAACCATTCAACCAACCACCTATCTGGAAGAGTCACGTGTGGAAGTAAAAGTATCTCCGGACGGGCTCTATGCCATGGCTGCAGTCTTTCCCCGCATCATAAACACTTACAGACTGGATGACGCCGATCTGCGCCACGCTCTGAAGCCTTTTTTTATTAAACAGGAAACAATAGAAAAGGCAATCACCTTGGAACACTTGGAACAGGGACTGCGCCGGAACAACATAATAGCCGAATTGAATGTTGCAACAATGATGGAACTTGTGCGGGATGCGAACGGTGAGTTTAAGACAGTGGCAGAGGGCAAGGCCGTGGAGGAAGGGGCAGACGGCAGCCTGGAATACAGAATCAACCCGGATGTTGAGGTAATAAGCTATGAAAATGAGGCGGAGAAGGCCAATTATCGGGAGAAATATCGTTATCCGGCAGTAAAAAGGGGAGATATAATTGCTGTCATACATCCTCCCCGGGAAGGGAAATCCGGCCAGAAGGTGACAGGGGAAGCTATAATCCCCAAACCTGTTAAGGAGGTCAGGGTGAGGTGCGGCGAAGGGGTAATGCCGCACAATAACCAAGGAGAGATTGTAGCCTTGAAAGACGGGCGGCTGATTGTATCCGGCAGCAATATCAGGGTAACCAACCTGCTCGTGCATAACGGTGATGTTAACATAGAAACCGGCAACCTGCGCTTTAACGGGGCTATACGCATTTTTGGCAACGTTATGGAAGGGATGCTGGTGGAAGCGCACGATTCCATCACTATAGAGGGAAGTTGTTATGGTGCGGTGCTGAAGGCCGGCGGCGAAATAAGCGTAAAAAAGAACTTAATCCAGTGCGAGGTCCAGGGCGGGTTATTCTATGACCTGCTACGCGAGGTATTTGTGCTGGTTGGCCAACTTACAGAAGACCTGAAAAGTTTTATTAATAAAGTGAAGCAGCTGCTTGAGAGATTTGCGGAAAAGGGGCAGGAGATTAACGAAGAATTTTTGAAACGTGTTTTTAGCGTACTCATCGAAAAAAACGCCGGGTTACAGGATAAATTGATTATGCTGCAGCGCAAGTTGGCCAACAACGATTATGCTTACTTGGATGATACGCTCCGGGCTTTAAAAAGATTTGAGGATATCCTGTCCTTAAAAGCGCAGGGCAATAATGATCCCGAGGATTTTATGAACATGGCCGAAACATTCAATGGCTTACTGAAGGATTACAAAGATGTATTGGCTAAAATACCCCCCTTTACCGCCTCTTATGTACAAAACTGTATTTTAAGACACAGCGGTGATATTAAAATCAGTGGCAGCGGATGCTATTTTTCCTCACTTCAGGCCGGGGGTGAGGTAATTGTTACGGGAGCGTTCCGCGGGGGCAATATCCGAGCGGAAGGTAATGTGAGGGTAAAAGAATTCATCTCTATAACTACCACGGCAGAAAGTATTGATAAGAAATCTGCAATTCGTGTTAAAGTTTCTGAACGGGCGGCAATCTTTTTCGGTCTTGCACATGAGGACACAACAGTGCAGATTGGGAAAATGGTTTATCGCTTCGACCGGGATTGTGCCAAAATAATGGTAAGATACGACCCGCAGGAAGGTTTGCTGAAATTAACAAATTATTAAGTGACGACTGTTCGCCGCGTTGACATGACGGTAAAACTGATGTAACATAACAAAAGAAGGCGAATTGGGAGGAAAAATAATGGAAGAGATCAAAAAAGCGCTTAAGGAGATGGCTCCCCATGGCAAAATACCTTGTGTGATGGCATTTAAGATTGCCAGAGAACATGATTGCTCCTTAGCCGATGTGGGAAAGCTCTGCAATGAAATGGAAATCAAAATTGTTAGCTGCCAACTCGGCTGTTTTTAGTGAGTCCTTATTGGAGTGAAGCGTCTTGCTGACAGTTTTTCCGGTTGCCCGTGCCCGTGATGAAATAGTGCGGTCACTGCAGAGATGGAAAGTTAAAACAGAAAAAATTTCCCTGCAAAATGCACCCGGGCGGGTAACCGCCGGGGATATTTTTGCTCCGGAAATGCTTCCTCCTTTTCCCCGTTCCACCGTGGACGGCTTTGCCGTGCGTAGCGCCGACACCTTTGGCGCTTCCGAAGAACTGCCCGCTCTCCTCAACCTGACCGGAAATATTCTCATGGGGCAAGAGCCACCAGGCCCTATTGCTCCCGGTGAGGCCATGTCCATCCCCACCGGTGGTATGTTGCCGGAGGGAAGCGATGCTGTGGTTATGGTTGAACATGGGGAGCTGTTGGGGAACAGCGTGGCGATTTTTCGGCCGGTGGCTCCCTTGGAGAATGCTATTCAAGCGGGCGATGATTTTAAAAGGGGAGACTTGCTGCTGCCGGCAGGACAGCTAATCAGACCCCAGGATGCAGGTATTCTCGCTGCTATGGGATTGACGGGAGTTGAAGTAACGGTTCCGCCCCAGGTAGTGATAATCTCCACAGGGGACGAGGTAGTCCCGCCGGCACAAAATCCACGGTCTGGCCAGATCAGGGATATCAACGGATTTCTCCTGGCCGCGCAGGTGCAGCAAAGTGGAGGACGGGCTGTTTACACCGGTATCGTTGCTGATTGCAAGGAAACTCTCCGGCAGGCTTTATGGCAGGCCCTGGAAGAAGGGGAGATCGTGCTTGTTTCCGGCGGGAGTTCGGTGGGGACCAGGGATGTGGCCATCGCCGCGATTAACGCTCTTCCGGGAGAAGGGGTTTTGTTTCATGGTGTGGCAATGCGGCCGGGTAAGCCGTTGCTTTATGGCATGAGCAATAACAAGCCTGTATTCGGCCTTTCCGGAAATCCTGTTTCGGCCATGTTCGGTTTTATCCTGTTCGTTAAACCGGCACTGCGCATTATGCGCGGTCTTACTCCTTTTGAACCTTTTACACCCACGGTGACTGCTGTTTTACAAACGAACATAGCATCGCCCGGCGGCAGGGAAGACTACATCAGAGTAGCTTTAACCACGAAATGGTGCGTGCAGGATGAAGATATGGTCATTTTGGCCCAACCTGTTTTTGGCGGCCCGGGGCTGCTGAAAACAGTAGTGCATGGGGACGGCTACTTTGTGGTGCCGCGGGATGTGGAGGGGCTGCCACAGGGCAGCACGGTAAAGGTATTCCTTTGGTAGGGAAAAGCAATTAAATGTTTCGTAAGTTTTAGCCGGAGGCCAGCAAATTGGACAGAAAAATCTACCTGAGCAATTTCCCCCTGTCTAAAGCCAGGGAACTGTTCTGGAGTGCGGCACTGCGGCGGCAGATAAAGACAGAAGAAATGGATACGCGCCTCGCCGCCGGGAGAATAACGGCAGAACCTGTTTTTGCCCGCATTTCTTCACCACATTATCATGCTGCCGCTATGGATGGGATTGCCGTTAAGGCCGCAGATACTTTTGGTACGGCGCTAACAGCGCCGCGGCGGCTGTTGCTAGGCCAAAACGCCTTTCCGGTAGACACGGGCGGAGCGCTGCCGCCACAATGTGATGCGGTGATTATGATCGAAGATGTGGCATATCCTGACAAAGAAAATTCCGCGATTGTGGAGATCAGGAAGGCTGTTGCACCTTGGCAGCACGTTCGTTCCATTGGCGAGGATGTGGTTGCGGCCGAAATGATTATCCCTTCATTCCACTTGATCAGGCCTTATGATCTGGGCGCCCTACTTAGCGGCGGGGTTTTTAAGTTGGATGTTTTAAAGAAACCTCTTGTTACCCTCATACCTACCGGTTCAGAAATTATCCCCCCGGGGAAACTCCCCGCTGCCGGGGAGATTATTGAATCCAACACGTACACATTTGCTGCCGCTATTGAAAAATGGGGCGGAGACTATAATCGTTACCCCATTGTCAAAGATGAGGTTGTACTGCTGGAAGAATCCGTACGCCAGGCTGTGCGTCACAGCGACCTGGTATTAATCAGTGCCGGCGCTTCCGCCGGCCGCCGGGATCATACCTTTAAGGTCCTGGAGCGCCTGGGTGAGGTATTGGTGCACGGTGTGGCCATTCGCCCTGGAAAGCCCGTGGTTCTGGCCGTTGTGGAAGACGTGCCCGTCGTGGGGCTGCCCGGCTATCCGGTGGCTGCGTATATGATTATGGAACTATTAATCCGGCCCCTGTTGTATGCCTGGCAAAAACAATCCCTGCCACCGGAAGATGAGCTTTTGGCCTACAGCTCGCGCCGCATTCTTTCATCGCTGAAAGATGAAGAGTTTTTGCGCCTCAAGGTGGGAAAAGTAAATGGTAAGTATATTGCCACGCCCCTTTCCCGGGGTGCCGGTGTAAATATGTCCCTGGTGCGGGCCGACGCTATTGCGGCTATTCCCCAGGATAAGGAAGGTGTTGAAGCGGGCGAAGAGCTCCGCCTTACCCTCCGGCGGACCCGGGCGGAGATAGAAAATACGATCGTCTGCTTGGGCAGCCATGACCTGAGCCTGGATATACTTTCGGATCAGCTGAAAAGAAGGGGTTATCCCTATACCCTTTCCTCCGCGCATGTAGGCAGCATGGGAGGGATCATCTCCTTGCAACGGGAAGAAACCCACATCGCCGGGCTGCATTTGCTGGATCCGGAAAGCGGCCTTTACAATACACCCTATCTGGAATACTATCTGCCGGGAAAGGCAATCCGCCTTGTCCATTTGGCCCGCCGTGAACTGGGACTGATTATTGCACCGGGAAATCCCTTTAAAATAAGAGGCGTGGAAGATCTGACCCGGGATGAAGTGCTTTTTGTAAACCGGCAAAAAGGAGCAGGCACAAGAATTTATCTCGACTACCAGTTGAAGTTAAAAGGCATTGCGGCAGAGAAGATAAAGGGGTATTTACGCGAAGAATTTAATCACCTTGCTGTGGCTGCTGCTGTAAGGGGAGGCAGCGCCCATGCGGGGATAGGAATAAGAGCTGCGGCCTCTGCCTTGCAAATGGATTTTATACCCTTGGCCTGGGAACAGTACGATCTGGCCATCGCCGCTTCATTTTTTCATACGCCGGCATGTGAGGCCTTGCTGGAAGTTATCCGTATGCCCACTTTCCGTAATGCCGTGGAGAAAATGGGCGGCTACGATCTGAAAGACAGCGGCAAACAGTTGACTTAGGGAAAGGATGTGCGCAGCATTGTCCCATGAACATGATAAACCAGTCAAGGTGCTGGTGGCGGTTTTAACTGCCAGCGATCGCAGTTCACGTGGTGAACGGGAAGATCTGAGCGGTCAGGAAATAAGCAGGATCGTAACAGAGGCAGGGTGGATGGTACTATCCCATACCATTGTGGCCGATGACAAGCAAATGCTTAAAAAAGAGATGATCAGGCTTGCTGATGCGTTGAAGGTCAACCTTCTCCTTACTACCGGGGGGACAGGGTTGGCCCCGCAGGATTTTACGCCTGATGCCACGCTGGAAGTGATCGAAAGAACAGTTCCCGGCATGGCCGAGGCAATGCGCCTGGACAGCTTACGCAAAACTCCCCATGCCATGCTCTCCCGTGCTGTCTGCGGTGTGCGCGGCAAAACGCTGATCGTCAATCTCCCCGGAAGCCCCCGGGCTGTGCGCGAATGCCTGGAGGTAATTATGCCCGCCATACCGCATGCCGTGGAACTGCTTGGCGGCGGCATTACCGATTGTGCCAGGAGTGTATAATTTTTTTGCAGTGGGGAAAATAATTTGTGTTCTCGCTTAGAAATATTAAGTAATTGGGAGAAATAAAGGGAAATATTCAATAGATACATAATAGAGGCGAAATATATTTGATTTTAACTAACAGGGAGATTTGCCTTTATGCATGGCGAAAAGGTAATATTAATAGCGAAGTTGGTTAGCACTCACTTAAAGTGAGTGCTAATAAATGGGATACTTATAAAAAATAATCAAAGGAGGTCTTTGCAGAATGAATCTTAAACCTTTGGGGGACCGGTACATTGTTAAAGCATTAGAAAAGGAGGAAAAAACATCCGGCGGTATCGTCCTTCCTGATAAGGCGAAGGAAAAACCCCAGGTTGGCGAGATCGTGGCGGTAGGTACGGGAAAGACTCTTGATGACGGGACCAAGGTGCAGATGGAGCTTAAAGCAAAAGACAAGGTTGTTTTTTCCAAATATGCCGGATCAGAGGTAAAGATTGACGGGGAAGAATACCTGATTCTGCGTCAGGACGATATCCTTGCTGTTTACATTTAGGCATGACGCGGGCTCGCTACCCCGGTAATATCCCAAATATATCGATAAATAACTATAATGAAGGAGGTTGTCCTTGAGAATGGCAGCTAAAGAAATACGTTTTCGTGAAGAAGCTCGTCATGCCCTGGAGAGGGGCGTGGATAAACTGGCTGATACCGTGAAGGTTACCCTCGGTCCCAAAGGCCGCA
>DMPF01000188.1:2783-11489 GCA_003456095.1 Bacillota bacterium | reverse complement strand
TCTATGAAGTGACCCTTCCCATAACGGCAACAACGCAAATCAAAGCGCGCGCCTATCTTGAGGATATCCCCGGGAAAATTGCCACTTTTACCTATACAATCAGGGAAGGAGGCACGCTGCAGGGTTCGCTGCAACTGCAGCACCGCCCCTTCAGCCCGTTTAACCTGGATCTAGATGCCGTCTGCCAGACTGAAGGAACCCGCTACCGCATTGAAGAGATCGACGGAGAAGGAAATTTCGGCATTGAATTGCCGTTTGGACGTTATAAAGTGGTAGCGCGGCGTCATGCATATCTGGCAGCGGTGAGTACTTTTGAGCTGCGTGAAAAGAGCCCGCTGATGCTGCCTCCTCTCCTTTTGCTTGCCGGGGATATTAATAATGACGGGCGCATTGAACTGGCGGACCTGGCCATTCTTTCCCTGGCTTATGGCACCGCGCCGGGGATGGCAAACTGGGATCTCCATGCTGACCTTAACGGTGACGGCCAGGTGAATATGGCGGACCTGGCCATTCTCACCGGCAATTACACTAAAAGCGGCGCTCCTATTCCATAACACACAGGAGGTAAAAGATGCCGGCCAACCTGACACCGCAATATCACGCTGCCGAGGAGGCTTACCGCCGGGCCGTCACCATTGAGGAAAAAATCGATGCCTTGCAGGAGATGCTGGCCGTAATCCCCAAGCATAAAGGCACAGAGCGCTTGCAGGGAGACATTAAGCGCCGCATCTCCAAACTGCGGGAAGAAGGACAGCGTAAATCCCGTAGCGGCGGTTATAATCCCTTCCATGTCGAGAAGCAGGGCGCTGGACAGGTGGTGCTTGTCGGATATCCAAATACGGGTAAATCATCTCTGGTGGCCGCCCTTACGCGGGCCAAAGTAAAGATCGCCGATTATCCCTTTACCACGGCTGTTCCCACCGCGGGGATGATGCCCTATGAAGATATTTTTATCCAAATGGTGGATACGCCACCCCTGACGCCGGAGGGGATGCCCCCCGGACTGCTGAATACCTTGCGGGGCGGAGATCTTTTACTGCTGCTCCTGGACGCGGGCAGTTCCGACTGCCTGGAGCAGCTGGAGGAGATGATCTCCCTGTTGCGGGGAAAAAGAATAATCCAGGCGCAACCAAACGCTGCCGGATCTGAACAAGAAGTTGATGATCCGCACCGAATATATCTGCCATACCTGGTGCTGGCCACCAAAACAGACCAGCCGGAAAGCGCGGAAAACATCCAGATCATACGTGAATTAATGCCCCATCTGCCCCTGCACACCATTTCGACAAAAGCGGAAGAGACATTGGATCTTCTTAAAAAAGAGATTTTCAACACGCTGCAGATCATACGCATCTATACCAAGGCACCGGGAAAACCGCCCGACATGGAAACACCCTTTGTGCTGAAAAAAGGTGATACTGTGCTTGACCTGGCCTTCAACATCCACCGTGATTTTCCCAACCGTCTAAAAAATGCCCGCGTCTGGGGCTCGTCCCGCTTTGAGGGGCAAACGGCAGCCCGTGATTATATCCTTGCAGACAAGGATGTAGTGGAACTTAATGTTTAGACACATACGCCCCGGAAATTTATTTTAAAGGACGGCAGGAATTTTAAAGGCAGCGCTGAATAAGATAATTAAGATGATATTAATATACTTTATAACGGAGGGATACGGATGAAAAGAAAAATTGTGTTCATCGATGCGGAAAAATGCAACGGCTGCGGCCTTTGTGTGCCGGCATGCCATGAAGGGGCCATCCAAATCGTTGACGGTAAAGCGCGCCTGGTCGCGGATAAACTCTGTGACGGCCTGGGGGATTGTCTGGGTGAATGCCCCGAGGGGGCGATCACCATTTTGGAGAGGGATGCGGAAGCGTACGATGAGGCATCGGTGCAAAAACACCTCTTCGTGCTCAAACAACAACAGAATGCCCCCGCTGCGGCGGCAATGGCGGGCAGCCTGCCCTGCGGCTGTCCTTCGTCGCAGGTAAGAACAATCGAGAGAAAGGAAAAGGACGAACCGGCAGGAGCAGTGGATGCTGCTCCAAGCTATCTGGGCCAGTGGCCGGTACAGCTTACCCTGGTGCCGCCACAGGCAAAATATCTGCAGGACGCTGAGCTGCTCGTTACGGCCGACTGCGTGCCCTTTGCCTTTGGCGATTTCCACCGACGTTTTCTCAAGGACAAAGCACTGGTGATCGCCTGTCCCAAACTTGATGATTTTCAGGCACACTTGGAAAAACTGGCACAGATTTGCAAAAGTGCTGACATAAATGGCATAAATGTCATCTATATGGAGGTACCATGCTGTACGGCCCTTAAACGTATGGCAGAGATGGCTATCTCGTATTCGGGCAAAAAAATACCGCTACGGGAGACGGTTATCAGTATTTCCGGTGAAGTTAAAGCCGGGGCGTAAAGCCTGCCTTTAACACTTACTTTTGCGTCTTTGAAAAATAATACCGATTATACCAAAAAACAGCAATCCCAGCAAAACACGTAAAGTAAGCGGCACTTGAGGCTGCTCCGCCTCAACGGGCGGCGCTTGGGGCTGGAGCTGCTCTCCTTCAGCAAGCGCTGTCCCGGGTGCTGTCTCGGGTGCTATTTCAGGCTGCTTCTTCTCCATCATAAAATCAAAATGGGCCAGGTGTCCCAAACCGTCACTTGCTGTAGCACGGCCAACATCCAGAGTGGGGTCAAAATAAAAAAAACCATCCGGATCCACCGGCCCCTCAGCTACTATTACGTTGCCCTGCCGGTCATATAGCGTCACCATGGCACGGCCGGCAGGGATACCCCCATCATAGAGAACCTGAAGTCTCCCTTCCCCGCCTTTAATAATGACCATACGGTGGGCAGATACGGTCGTCACAAAGATCCCGTGCAAAAGCATAAAAGAAAATATCACCAGCGCTATTATTTTAAAGGATATCGCCCCTAGAGCTCTCAAATTATGCACCGGCAAAAGCTTCACCCCTCGCCCGGAAGTGCCTGGAGAGATGATAGACTGCCAGGCCGGCGACAGCCCCCTCGCCCAGAATAACAGGCAGATGCAAAAGAATTAGGAGGAAAAAAGTCTCTCTCGGAAACCCGGAAAAAAGGAGTATGGTGCCGACAAGGACAACCTTGAGCAAGGCGCCGCTGACGGCGGCCAGCACTGCCGGGAACGCCGCATGTTTGCCCCGGGCAGGCAATAAGCTGCTGATACGGCAAAATAAAAAGCAGCTCAACAGGGCGGCCGAACCCATGGCAAAGGTGTTCAAGCCAAGTGTGGTAATACCGCCGTGCCCCAGCAGCAGCCACTGCAAAAAAATGGCCAGAAAAACGGCAACAAAAGAAAAAGGCCCCAGAAGGATGCCGGCCAGCGGGGCAAATGTGAAATGGACAGTGGTAAGACCCACAGGTATATGTACCAGTGAGGAGACAAAGACCACGGCAGCGACAAGGCTGATCCGGGTTATTTTGGAAGCCGGCAACCCGGCTTTGCGGTATAAAGGGACAGTTGCCCCCAGCGCCAGGGCAAAGCCGGTGGCACTGATTACCGGTGGGACAAGGCCGTCGGGTATGTGCATGGTTTTCCCTCCAAAAAGAGAAATGGCATAAGCAGTAACACGATGGCTAAATATTTTCCCGTATCGTAACATAAACTACTATTTCGTAACACCATCATAGCATGCGATTTTTCCATTGGCAAGAAAAATTTCGGGACACAATGAAAATTTTTTTAAAAAATTTTCATTGTGTCCCGAAATTTTTTGTCCCGAAATTTTTCGAAATTATTTTCCTTTGTACTCTGCTTTGCGCTTCTCCAGGAAAGCAGCCACGCCTTCCTTTTTATCTTCGCTGGCGCAAGCCAGGGCATGCAGATATGATTCGTGAGCCAGGCCTTCGCTCAGCCCCATCTCCATGGAGCGGTTGACCGCTTCCTTGGCGTATTGGATGGCCAGAGGCGACTTGGAGATGATGCTGTCGGCCATTTTTTTCGCTTCCGCCATCAGCTCCTCCGGCGCCACCACCTTGTTCACAAGACCGATGCGGTAGGCCTCTTCCGCATCAACCATACGGGCCGTTAGGACCATCTCCATGGCCCGGCCAAAGCCGATCATTCTGGGCAGGCGCTGCGTGGCGCCGTCGCCGGGGATAATGCCCAGGTTTACTTCCGGTGAGCCCAGCTTGGCATTGCTGGAAGCGATGCGCAAGGTGCAGGCCAGGGCCGTTTCCAGTCCGGCCCCCAGGGCAAAGCCGTTAATCGCCGCGATCACGGGCTTGGGCATATCCTGCAGCATATTCAGCACTTCCTGACGCCGCCGCGTCTGCTTGCGCCCCAGCACGAAATCCCGGGCCTGCACTTCCTTAATATCCGCGCCGGCCATAAATGCTTTGTCGCCCGCACCGGTAATAATCAAAGCCCTGACCTCATCATCCTCTTCCGCTGCGGCAAAGGCCCGGGCAAATTCCTCCACCAGGGCATTGTTCATGGCATTCATAACCTGGGGGCGGTTGACCGTAATAATGGCTAAGGGAGCCTCTTTTTCATAGATGATATACTCGTACATGCTGGCGTCCTCCTCACGCAATGCCTGGGAAAATATTACACAAATGCGGAAATGCCGAGTTCCGCGTTACCGATGATTAGCTGCTGAATCTGGGACGTGCCCTCGTAAAGCGTGTTGATGCGGGAATCGCGGTACATACGCTCCAGGGGGTACTCCCCAGAGAAGCTGTAACCGCCAAGCACCTGCATGGCATTAAAGCAAGCCCTGTTGACCATTTCGCTGCAGAAGTACTTGGCCATACAGGTTTCCCGCGTGTTGGGAGCGCCCTGGTTTTTCAGCCAGCCGGCGCGCCAGACGAGCATGCGCCCCATCTCAATCTCCATCACCATGTTGGCGATAAGCTGCTGCACCAATTGATGCCCCCCAATAGGTTTATCAAACTGGATCCGTTCCCTGGCATAGTTCTTGGCAATATCCAGGGCGGCCTGAGCCGTGCCCACGCAACCGGCAGCCACAGTGTAGCGGGCATTGTCCAGGGCGGACATGGCCACGGCAAATCCCTTGCCTTCCGGACCGAGCATCTGATCTTTGTGCACACGCGCGCCGTCCATAATCAGTTCGCCCGTATCCTGGGCGCGCAGTCCGATCTTCTCATGGATCGGCTGAGGGGTAAAGCCCGATGTCTCTTTATCCACGAGAAACGCAGTGATCCCTCTGGCGCCGGCGTTCTTGTCCGTCTTGGCAAAAACGATGGATACATCGGACACATCGGCATGGGTAATCCACATCTTGTTGCCGCTCAGAACATAATAGTCCCCATCTTTCTCCGCCGTGCTCTTCATACCGGCGGCATTGCTGCCCGAATCCGGTTCAGTCAGGCCGTAACAGCCAAAGGAACGGCCCAGGGCAATGGGGGGAACGTATTTCTGCTTCTGTTCCGCGGTGCCCCATTTCAATATGGTCTTGGCCACAAGGGAGATATTTACCGAATAGCTGCCCCGCATCGAGGAGCAGCCGTAGCCCAACTCCTCAGCCACGATGGCGTGGCAGATGTAATCCATGCCGCTGCCTTCATAATCTTCGGGGATGGCTGTGCCGATGACTCCCAGATCGCCCAGCTTATGCCAGACATTCAGCGGAAATTTTTCTTCAATGTCCCACTGCTTGGCGTTGGGCGTGATCTCCTTGGCCACAAATTCCCGGACCATCTTTTGCACCGCCATCTGCTCTTCGGTAAGGGCAAAATCCACCACTTCAAAAACACCTCCGTATATTATCTGCTTTATCTACTTCAAAACTGTAGGGACGGGGGGATCCTGGGTATAATCATAAAAGCCCTTCTTGGTCTTGCGGCCCAGGTAGCCGGCATGGACCATCTTTTCCAGCAGGTAGCAGGGGCGATAGCGGGGATCGCCCAATTTCTCATAAAGGGTTCTGGTTTTGGCCAGATGCGTATCAATGCCGATCAGGTCGATAAGCGCCAGGGGACCCATGGGCTGGTTGGAGCCCATCTGCAGCGCTTTGTCAATATCTGCGGCGGTGCCGATGCCCTCTTCCAGCACCCAGACCGCTTCATTGAGCAGTCCTGCCAAAACGCGGCTGGCAATCCCGGCAATCCCCTCTTTTGCCGTCACCACCGGCTCTTTATCCAAGAATACGGCAAACTGCCGCACCTTTTCCACATAGGCGGGATTGGTGGCCACGCCGGGCATGATCTCCACCAGCTTCATCAGCACCGCCGGGTTGAAGAAGTGCATGCCAACAAGACGGCTGGGATCCTTCAGGGCGGAGGCAACCTCCGAAATACCGCAGGCTGTGGTGTTGGTAGCAAGGATAGCATCCGCCGGGGCGATTTTTTCCAGTTGGGCGAAGATCTTCTGTTTCAGCTTCACGTCTTCAATAACCGCTTCGATAATGAAGTCGCAATCGGCGGCATCGTTCATATCGGTGGATAGCTTGATGCGGCCCATCAGCGCTTTGACCTCGTCGGCGGTCATCTTGCCCTTATCCACTTTTTTGTTCAACAGACCCTCAATGCTGCCAAGGCTGCGTTTGATGATGGCCGCGTCAATATCCATCAGCACCGCTTCCAGACCATACTGCGCCACCAGGTGGGCAATGCCCGTACCCATGATTCCAGCACCCTGGACAAACACTTTTTTAACGTTCACGCTTATCTCCTCCTTTGCGTTGTCAACTGTAATCTAGCTCAGCCTTTCAATGATGACGGCCAGTCCCTGCCCGCCGCCGACACAGGCGCTGGTCAGCCCCAGCGTCTTGCCCCGATCTTTCAACGCATAAAGGTTGGTGGTCATCAGCTTGGTGCCGGTAGCGCCCACGGGATGCCCCAGGGCAATGGCGCCGCCATGCACGTTGACGATATCACGGTTAAATTTCATTTCCCGTTCGCAGGCCAGGTACTGAGCCGCAAAGGCTTCGTTCAACTCAATCAGTTCGATATCATTCAGCTTGAGTCCAGCCTTCTGCAAAGCCAGGGGGATAGCCGCCACCGGGCCGATTCCCATATACTTGGGATCAACTCCCGCCGCCGCGTAGCCGCGGATTACAGCCAGCGGAACAAGGCCCAGAGCCTTGGCTTTCTCCTCCGACATGATTACCATAGCCGAAGCGCAGTCGGAGAGCGCGCAGCTGTTTCCTGCTGTCACCGTGCCGCCGTCTTTCTTGAAAACAGCCGGCAGCTTTAACATCTTTTCCAGGGAGGCGTCAGCCCGGGGGATCTCCTCCTTATCCACGAGCTTAACCGTTTTCTTATCCGCTACTTCCAGGGGGAAAATTTCATCCTTGAATTTACCTTCAGCCACAGCCTTGACGGCCTTCTGGTGGCTTTCCAGGGCAAAGGTGTCCTGCTCATCGCGGCTGATATTATACTTATCCGCCAGCAGCTCAGCCGTATCGCCCATAAACATCCCCGCCAGCGAGCATTTGAAACCATCCTTGTGCAGGCCGTCGTTTACGGTGAAATCCCACATGCGCGCACCCCAGCGGGCCTGGGGAATAAGATAGGGAACATTGGATGCCGACTCGGTGCCACCGGCGATGAC
The DNA here is from genome assembly GCA_003456095.1 of Bacillota bacterium. GTDB lineage: Bacteria > Bacillota > Dethiobacteria > DTU022 > UBA8154 > UBA8154. The sequence continues at coordinate 3,931 of DMPF01000188.1, read as the reverse complement.
CACATCCGCATCACCCATGGTGATGGAGCGTACCGCCTGAATCACCGCCTGCAGGCTGGAAGCGCAGCGAATGTTGATCGTGTAAGCCGGCACTTTATGGGGCAGCCCGCCTTTTACCGCGGCAATGCGGGCCACGTTCGGTCCCAGACCGGCCTGCCAGCCGCATCCAAATATGAGCTCATCCACATCATCGCCGGAGATACCGGCCCTCTCCACCGCCGCCTTGACAATGATCGCTCCGAGGTCGGGAGCGCTCAGGCTGCTCAGACTGCCGCCAAAGCTGCCTGAAATAGTCCTTACCGCACTGACAATTACCGCTTTACCCATTGCTTTTCCCCGGGAATATTTCCTTATTATTTTTTTCATTCCCGGGAACTTCCTCCCTTCTGTTTTCTATTTTGAAAATCTTTTAGCGCGGGCCCATTGCGTTCATAATATTAACTTCTACCAGCGTATCTGCCCTTAACGTTCACCTTTTTAACGCACTGGGGCTCATTACGTTAATATTTTTAACCGCAGAGTGGTGCGGCTGATCCCCAGACGTTGGGCCAGTTCCTTCTTCTCCGCCCAGTTTTGCCGGTAGAGCTGGCCGATAATCTGCCGTTCCATCCCTTCCAGCGTGTCCACATTGACGGTAAGCCTTCCCACCCTGTACTTCTCCCCATCACCCTGGCTTGTTTCCCGAAAATTGGAAAGCTCATCCACCAGCTCCTCCATCAGGTGAAACCGGTCTGCCGTCCCCTCGGCTAAAATGGCATATTTTCCCACGTAGCTTTCCAACTCCCGTACATTGCCCGGCCACTCATATTCACAGAGATAGCGGGTAATGGAGGGGGGAACGATTCAAGCTTCTCTTCCGCGCCACAGTACTTGCGCAGAAAATGGGCGAACAAAGGGGGGATATCGTCTTTGCGCCGGCGCAAAGGAGGAATATGGAGATTGAGAACATGCAGGCGATAAAAGAGGTCCTGCCGGAACCTGCCCCGTTCCACTTCTTCCGCCAACTGGCGATTGGTGGCGGCAATGACGCGCACATCAACGGGGATAATACGGGTACCGCCGATACGGCGCACCACCTTTTCCTGAAGAACGCGCAGCAGATTGGACTGGAGATCGGGGGAGAGTTCAGAGATCTCGTCGAGGAACAG
>DMPF01000188.1:0-2395 GCA_003456095.1 Bacillota bacterium | reverse complement strand
TAAAGGCTCCCTCCTCGTAGCCGAAGAGCTCGCTCTCCAGCAGCTCCTTGGGGATGGCGGCACAGTTGACGGCCACGAAAGGACCATCCCGCCGCGGGCTCTCCCTGTGGATACTGTGGGCGAAAAGTTCCTTGCCGGTGCCGCTCTCCCCCACAATCAAAACAATGGCTTGGCTTACATCAAAGCTGGTTATCTGGATGAACACCACCGGTATGGAAAGGGCTCTTTTGAGCAGCACTCCGGTAGGGCCCCGGCTGATAATCACCGCGGCGCCGCTCTGCTCAAATTCCTTGCCCAGCTCCACCCCCCTGTCCAAAAAGGCATCCACGATCTCCATCTTAAGATTTAATTCCTGGGAGATCTGGTGCGCCAGACGGGAAAGCTCCGGCAGGGGAGAAACCATGATCATGCGCGCCGCTTCCATAAGCAATCTGCGCCTCCGCGTGTTTAAATATTTAACACCGCGCTGCCTTGCTGCGTATCATATGTATCATTTGCCCTAAGAAGTCCATTTTTTAAAATTCTCCCCCTCCCCGGCAAAATCCTTTTAAAAATTCGGGACGGTACGAAATTTATTGCCTGACAAACTAACCCTTCTGCCTCCCGGGGCAGACCCTCGCCTTAAGCCGCTACCACCATGCTTGGGTGGAGTTTTACGTGGAGGACAGAAGCTGGTAGGCATATAACATTCATTAGGTTATCAACAGGGCCGCTCCCGCATTCAAACAGGAGCGACCCTTCTTTTTCATTTTCCTTCCCAAAAATGTCTTGCAATTGTTTGGCTATTCTGATATGATATAAATATATATATTCAGACTATTCAAAGGAGCGCGATCGATATGTATTTTTATAAAATTCTAGTTTTTGCCGCGATTTTCATTCTGTTGATCATCGCCTTTCGCCTGATCATCCATTTCTATTTCTGCCGCCGCATCTCCCCCCGCTATCCCGCTAAAAAGCTGAAGGGCTGTCCCATATGGACACACGCGGAGAAAATTGACAGCGAGGAAAGCGCAGAAAATTTCGGGATACAATGAAATTATGCCGGTTTATCCCGGAGCTTTCGAGCTGTACCCTGTCCGTCCCCTGTCCCCCCTGGCGCACTGGCGCCGCGGCATCCTACCGTCGCGGCCTCTTTTGCTCCCAGCGCCACGCCCCATCGACAATTTGTTCCAAATCGTCAGCTAGCGGGGACCACCCCAACTTGGCGCGGATCCGTTGCGCGTCAGCCACCAGCGCCGGCGGGTCTCCGAGCCTTCTTCCTTCGTATTTCACCGGAAAATTCACGCCGGTAACCTTCTTGGCCGCTTCAATCACTTCCAGAACAGAATATCCTTTCCCGTAACCGCAATTAAAGACCTCGCTACCTCCGCCCTGCAGCAAGTGCTCCAAGGCCAGCACATGGGCCTCCGCCAGGTCTTCCACGTGAATGTAGTCCCGGATGCAAGTGCCGTCAGGCGTAGGGTAGTCAGTACCGAAAACGCTTAAAAAAGGTCGCTTGCCTGCCGCCGTCCTGGCAGCAAGGGTAATTAGATGGGTGGCATCTTCCTTCCCTTCGCCTATCCGCCCTTCCCGGTCCGCACCGGCAACGTTAAAATAGCGGAGCGATACATAACTGATTTCCCCGGCAAAAGATAAATCTTCCAGCGCCTGTTCCACCACGGCCTTGGTATGACCGTAGGGGTTTATGGGTTGCAAGGGTGCCGCTTCAGATATGGGAACCCGCTCCGGCACACCATAAACAGCGGCGCTGGAGGAAAAGATCAGTTTAGACACACCGCATTTGCGCATGGCAGATAAAAGGTTGAGCGTGCCCTGCACGTTGTTGACGTAATATTTGAGGGGGCTGGCAACCGACTCGGGGACGACAATATGGGCCGCAAAGTGCACTACCGCAGCAGGCTGGTAATCGCCGATCGTTTCCGCTAATGTTTTGCCATCCAGCAGATCTCCCACCACCAGGCTGCCAAATAAAATGGCCCAAGGGTGACCGCTTACCAGGCTGTCGTATGTTAACACCTGGTAACCCTTCTCCCCCAGGGCCTTCACCGCATGGCTGCCGATATAGCCCGCTCCGCCGGTTACGAGTATTTTAGCCGTCATGGTTTTCTCCTCTTCTTTGTCTGCTCTTTTCTTTGCCGGCGCATCAATCCCTCCAGGTAATCCCGGAACGGCTCCCGTAAATCCTCCCGCTGCAGGGCAAACTCCACCGTGGCCTGCAGGAAGCCCAGCCGGTCCCCCACGTCGTAACGTCGTCCCTCAAACACATAGGCGTATACATCTTGTTGAAAAGCCAAGACCCTCAAGGCATCAGTGAGCTGAATCTCACCCCCGGCTCCGGGGGCCTGCTGTTCATGGATACTAGTGGTGGAGGTGGCGGGAATCGAACCCGCGT
>DMPF01000057.1:1677-7783 GCA_003456095.1 Bacillota bacterium | reverse complement strand
TGTCCGGCTTCCCATCCGGCCAGCGGAACCAGGAGGCCATCCGATGCGGCAACAACCCATATTTTTAGCTCTTCCTGCAGTTTACGGGCCAACAGATGCGGTTTTTCTTGAAGCATACTCATGCCAAAATGGGTAAGAATGGCCAAGTGAACCGGGACCGGGATCAACAAGGATCTGCTCCCCTCCCAGTGCGAACCAGATCCCACCGGAAGCACGCAACTGCCGGGAAACCACAAAGCGTGCCCCTGCCGTGCCCAGAAACTTGATAAAATCATATTTATGCATTTTTTCCAATACCAACTGCATCACCCGCCACTTCTTTAAGCAGAGCCTTAGAATGTTAACGTTCAATAATCTTAAAACCATCGCCAATTTGTAAATGATACGCAATGCGAGGTGGCTGAAACGGCCGCCTTTTGCTTTATTGGGCCTCATCTTCTTCTTGCTCTTTTCCCGATGCTTTATCCTCTTCCCGCCCCTGCTTTCCCAGTAATTCATTGTTCTCTTTTAACCTTTTCTCCACCAGGTAGTTAAACGTAGTTTCGGGAAATTTTCCATCTTCTCCCCGCTCGCCCGCAGGCATTTCGGTGAGAATCTCTATACCCTCTTCCACAGTTTTTACAGCATAAATATGGAACATCCTTTCCCGCACCGCTGCCAACACTTCTTCATTAAGCATCAGATTGACAAGATTCTGATAGGGTATAATTACACCCTGCTCGCCATTCAAGCCGGCCACTTTGCAGGCGGCAAAAAATCCCTCCACTTTATGGGTAATTCCACCTACCGGCTGGATTTCCCCCTTCTGATTGACGGATCCGGTAACGGCAAGGCCCTGTTTCAAGGGAACACCGGCGATACTGGAGAGAAGGGCGTACAGCTCTGCGCTGGAAGCGCTGTCCCCCTCTACTCCTTCGTATGACTGCTCAAAACAAAGGCTGGCGGAAAGTGTAATGGGCATGCCTTGGGCATATATCTGGCCCAGGTAACCGCTGATAATAAGCACACCTTTGTCATGGATGCGGCCGCTCAATTTGCTTTCCCGCTCAATATTTACAATACCGCGGCGTCCTAAATACGTGGAAGCGGTTATACGTGATGGCTTGCCAAAAACATAATCACCAATATCCAGCACCGCCAAGCCGTTGATCTGCCCGATCTTTTCCCCGCTGAAATCAAAGAGCAGCTGTCCTTCTTTTACCATCTCCAGCAGCTTCTTTTCATATTTGTCGGAGCGATATACCTTTTCCTTGATCGCTTTATCCACCTGTGCGGCACTGACAATTTCCCTGCCCTCGATCTCCGCCCAGGCGTCGGCTTCGCACAGGATCTCCGCAATCTCATTAAAGGCTGTGGTCAGCTTCTCCTGGTGCTCCGCCAGCCGGGAACTGTATTCCACCACACAGGCCACACCGCTGCGGTCAAAATGGCGCAGCCCGTCCCTCTGGCAATGGGTGGAGATAAAATTTGCCATCTTTGCCGCATTCTGCTGTGAGCGGGGCATGACGTCATCAAAATCAGCCTTTACCTTGAAAAGCTTGCGAAAATCCTCGTCGTAACGGTAAAGGAGATGGTAGAGCAAGGGATTACCGATGACAATTACTTTAATGTTAAGGGGGATGGGTTCCGGTTTTAACGTCGCCATGGTCAGGATGGAATACTGTTCGGCAATAGTTTCAATGCGCAGTTCCCTTGTTTTCAAGATGCGCTTGAAGGCTTCCCATGACTGGAAATTTAAGAGCAAATCCTTGGCCTGTAAAATGAGATAACCACCATTGGCCCGGTGAAAAGCGCCTCCCTTAATCATGGTGAAGTCGGTGGTAATCATTCCGAACTTGTTTTCATACTCTACCCTGCCCACCAGATTATAATAAGTGGGGTTCGTTTCCACCACCACCGGGGCACCTTTTGTATCTTTGTTATCGATAACCAGGTTTACCATGTACTTGGTGGCCGCCGTCTCCCGCTTTAACCAGGGAAAAGGAAACTGTTTTTCTTCCTCGTCCCCGCGAAAATCAGAAAGATTCGTAAGCACATCCTCCTGCAACTGCTCCAGGTATTGTTCAACTTTGGGAAAGTCACTGTACTTTTCTTTCAACTCGGCAATCAGATGTCCGACAGCATGCAGACCTGTTTTATGTTCCAGTTCGCGGTATTTTTCCTTAAGGCGTTTCTCCTCATTTTGGACCCGTCGCACAATCTCCATGGACTTTAGTTGAACGTCTGTTGATTTTTTTTCCAGTTCTTCCCTTTCTCCCTGGGCAAGCTGGTTAAATTCTTCCTCGCTCAATTCCTTGTCTTCTCTTAAAGGAACAGGCGCCAAATAACCTGTGGCGGTACGTTTAAGCACAAAACCGTTTTCCTGGGCTACCTTATTAAGCTCTTCCATGAGGGCAGAACGGACATCCTGGAATTGTTTAATGAGCGAACCCTTCTGCCGTTCATATTCATCCGTGTTAAAAACCTTGGGGATCACTTCATTTAGTTCTTCGAGCAGCTCGTGGATATCACGGGAAAAAACACTTCCCATCCCTGCCGGCAGATTAAGGGCAACCGGTTCTCCCGGGTTTTTAAAGTTGTATAGATAGCACCAATCGTCAGGGACCGGTTCTTTCTCAGCCATCTCCGCAAGTACGGAGCGGGCATAACTGATTTTCCCTGTCCCCGCATGACCGGCTATAAAGATGTTATAACCATACCTTTTAACTTTGAGGCCAAAATCCACGGCCCGTACCGCGCGCTCCTGTCCAATCATACTTTCCAGGGGGGATATCTCCGCCGTGGTCTCAAAATTAAAAAAATCGGGTTCGCATCTTTTATAAAGTTTCTCCGCTTCCACCCTATACTTTTCCATTTTATACCTCCTTAGCCTTATCTGCAGGCCCGATCGTGTCGATAAGCCTGTTTTCCGCATAAAAACGGCAGAAATCTTCTAAAAAGCAAGCAGCACACTTTGGATGACGGGCCCGGCAGATCCGCCTACCGTGAGCAATGAGGCGGTGGTGAGTTTCCATCCAGCATGCCGGTGGTAATAGTGCGCATAATTCAGCCTCAATACCGGAAAGCTTTTCGCTTACCGCCAGTCCCAGCCTGCGGCTGACCCGCATAACATGCGTATCCACCGCAAAGGCAGGAATGCCGAAAGCGGTACCCAGAATTATATTGGCTGTTTTACGTCCCACTCCCACTAAGGACAGAAGATCTTTCAGGTTTCCGGGCACCTCTCCCCCAAATTTTTCGATTAAAATTCCACAGGTTTTGAAGATCTGGTGGCTTTTTTGGCGGTAAAGGCCGCAACTGCGGATCAATTTTTCCAAATGCTCCTGGCCCATTGCCAGGACAGCCTGCGGCCCCTCCCTGACCAAGGGGAAAAGCACGGCGGTTGTGTCATTAACTTGGCGGTCTGTGGTCTGGGCAGAGAGCATTACCGCCAGCAGTAATTCAAAAATACTGTTATATTGAAGGGCTGTTTGTGCCTGAGGGTAGTTTGCTTCCATCAGACGCATAATCTGCAGCGCTTTATACTGTGTCACGGCAGTTTCACTGTCCCCCAATTATTTTATTGTTTACTGCCATCAAGCTTCCCCTGGAGCAGGGCTGTAACAATTACGGGGTTGGCTTTACCACGTGTAGCTTTCATGACACTGCCCACCAGGAAGGTGAAAGCATTTTTTTTGCCCTCTTGGTGGTCTCGCACTGCTGCGCTATTTTTTTTAAGCACGTCGTCAACAACTTGTTCCAGTTCATTGGTATCGCTAATCTGTCCCAGTCCCTTTTCGGCGACGATTTCTGCGGGCAATTTGCCTGCGCTAAATGACTCTTCCAGAACCTCTTTGGCGGTGCGGCCGCTAATTTTCCCTCCATCGATTAACATCAACAGCTCCGCGAGGTGAGAGGGCTTAAAGGGTAAGGTTTCAATATCTGTATCAACCTGTTTAAGCAATTTTAAAACATCCCCCAACAGCCAGTTGGCTACTTTTTGCGGCTGGTTATTGAGTTTAGTCGTTTCTTCAAAAAAATCGGCAAGATACGGATCGGAGATGATGATCCCAGCTTGGTAATGGGAAAGCGCATAATCAGCAGTGAAGCGGCGATAACGAAACTCCGGCAGCTCCGGCATATTACTTCTGATCTTTGACAGCAGAGCTGCGTCCACAACCAGTGGCGGCAGGTCTGGTTCAGGAAAATAGCGGTAGTCATGATCCTTTTCTTTAGTGCGCATTTCGCTGGTTACACCTTTATCTTCATGCCAGCGCCGTGTTTCCTGATTAATACGCCCGCCTTGATTCAAAATCGCCGCTTGACGCTCCACCTCGTACTCCAGCCCTCGCTGCACCGCCTTAAAAGAATTCATATTTTTGATCTCCACTTTTTGCCCCAGTTCCTTCGTGCCATGGGGACGCAGGGAGATGTTTGCATCACAGCGCAGACTTCCTTCCTCCATTTTACAATCGGAAACACGCGCATAGAGGAGCATACGCCGCAGCGCCTCCAAAAAGAGCCTTGTTTCTGCGGGTGAGCGCAGATCCGGGTTGGTTACTATTTCAATAAGGGGTACGCCACAGCGATTATAATCCACATGGGAGAATGCATGGCTTTCATCATGGAGCAATTTTCCCGCATCCTCTTCCAGGTGCAGCCGCTCGATATTTACTTTTCGTGCCGGCTCCCCATCCTTAAAAAGCTCGAGGCAGCCGCTGCCGGCCAAGGGTAATTCATATTGGGAAATCTGGTAAGCCTTGGGCAGGTCCGGATAAAAGTAGTTCTTGCGCGCAAAACGGCTGAAAGGGTTAACCCGGCAGTTTAGAGCCAGCGCCGCTTGCAGCGCCAGTACCAGGGTATGCTCGTTTAAAACAGGCAACGAACCGGGAAGCCCAAGGCAAACAGGGCAAACATTAGTATTGGGGGTGGCGCCGAACCGGTTGGCGCAAGGGCAAAACATCTTGCTCTGCGTATCTAGTTCCACGTGCACCTCCAGGCCGATGACGATCTCATATATGTTTAGCATTCTTTCCCCTCCTCGCCGGCGATGGCGACCAGGCGCCCCTTGATCCCAAGAGTTTCCTCCAGGCAGTAACAAAACTGGAGCATGCGCCCCTCGTCAAAGGGCCGGCCAATCACCTGTAGACCGACCGGCATCCCCCCCACAAAGCCACACGGGATGGAGACGGCCGGACAGCCGGTAAGGTTTGCCGAAATCGTACAAATATCGCTTAAGTACATGGTTAGAGGGTCATCTTTCCGTTCCCCTATTTTAAAAGCTGCTGTAGGTGCAGTAGGAGTAACAATAAAGTCATAATCCTTAAAAATCTTTTCAAAATCATTGTGGATAAGCGTGCGCATCTTCATCGCCTTAAGGTAATAAGCGTCATAGTAGCCGGAACTGAGGGCATAAGTGCCCAACATAATACGCCTTTTTACCTCCGCACCGAAACCCTCTTTCCGCGTATCCTGGTAAAGGGCAAGCAGGCTTGCCTTGCCGCGCACGCTTAAACCGTACTGAATCCCGTCATATCTGGCCAGGTTGGACGACGCTTCGGCCGTAGCAACCAGATAATAGGCAGGAAGGGCATAAACGGTGCTGGGGATAGAGACCTCGGCCAATTCAACCCCCAACCGGGAACACCTGCCCACAGCATCCATGACAACATCACTTACAGGCTTTTCAATTCCTTCGCCGAAGTATTCCAAAGGCAGCGCTGCTTTAAAACCTCTTACCTCTCCGCCCAGATAAGCGGCATAATGCTCCTTTTCCCGGCAGACAGAGGTGGAATCCCATCGGTCATATCCGGCGATAATATCAAGGACAATGGCACAATCACGCACATCCCTGGTCAAAGGCCCAATCTGGTCCAGGGAGGAGGCAAAGGCAACAAGGCCGTAACGGGAAACAAGCCCATAAGTAGGTTTAAGACCTACCATGCCACAGAAGGAGGCAGGCTGACGGATGGAGCCGCCGGTATCGGAGCCAAGGGCAAAAAAGGCCTCCCCTGCCGCCACCAGCGCCGCCGAACCTCCGCTGGAGCCTCCCGGAACCCTCTCCCGGTCCCAGGGGTTGGTAGTAATCTGAAAAGCGGAGTTTTCCGTGGAAGAACCCATGGCAAAC
>DMPF01000057.1:693-1361 GCA_003456095.1 Bacillota bacterium | reverse complement strand
GGAAGAACCCATGGCAAACTCATCCATGTTGGCTTTTCCCACCAGGATCGCACCGGCCTCTTTAAGAGCAGCAGCGGCAAACGCGTCATAGGGGGGTTTGTAACCGGCCAGCATGCGGGATGCACAAGTAGTGGGAATACCAGTGGTGCAGATATTGTCTTTTAATGCCATAGGAATACCGGTAAGCAGGGAAGGAGCCCGACCTTGCTCCAGCAAATTATCCGCCTGCCGTGCCGCGGACAACACCTCTTCTCTGGGTAAAATGGTAATGAAGCCGCGCACCTCCGGCTCCACGGCTGCGATCCGTTCAAATACCGCTTCTGCAAGCTGCTGCGAAGTTACCTCTCCCCGTCTTAGAGCTTGCGCTGCCGCAAAAGCTGTCATGTTATAATAGCTCATCCAGGTTCCCCCGCTCTTTGTTTCATTCTATCACAGGCGGCACTTTGAAGAAACCGTCCTCTTGCTCCGGTGCTTCCCGTAAAATCGCCTCCCGCATTGCTGCGGTGCCGGGTAGCACACAATCTTCCCGAAGGATATTGCCTAGGGGTTGGAGATAGTATGCCGGCTCAATATTATCCAGATCAACATCTTTTAACCTGTTGATATAATCCAGTATATCATTGAATTGCACTGTGTAAAGATCTACTTCCTCCGGGGAGAAAGCAAGC
>DMPF01000057.1:0-335 GCA_003456095.1 Bacillota bacterium | reverse complement strand
CTTCTTTTCTGCTGACCATCATAATTTCACCTCTCCGCAAATATTGCAGGAATGACCTTCCTTAATGTAGAATAGCCTAAATGTAGAATAGCCTACACAGGTAAACCAGGTTTATCACAAGGAGGAGAGCAAGATGCCTGTATTGCTTAATCTCGTTGAGAAGCAAGTGCTGGACTCTGTTGACGATTTTCTCAAGAAAGAGGGAGTGTGCAGTTGCGAGCAGTGCAAGCTTGATGTAGCCGCCATCGCCCTTAATTACCTGCCCCCCCGCTATGTAGTTGCCTCGCAGGACGCTGCATATGCCAAGGCAGACCTGTTGAGCCTGCAAAAGTATA
>DMPF01000180.1 GCA_003456095.1 Bacillota bacterium | reverse complement strand
GAAACCTGCGCTACTTAATTACAGCTACAGCCCGTTCGCCTTAAAGCCTTAAAGCAAGCGCCAATGCGTCTTCCATGGCGTCGAGGATTTTGCCAGGCAGACGGGCGTCACCGATCAGATGCAGTTTGTCATTTCGCCCTTGCAATTCTTCAGGACAAACCGGGTCCGACCCTACAGCCACCACGACACCGCCTGCGGCAAATATATCCGTCGTTTCCCCTGACCGTAAATCGTGCAATTTAATTACTATTCCTTCTCCGCCTAAAACTGCCGTCCCGGTCAGAATTTTCACTCCGCCGTCTTCAAGTTTTTTTAGCAGATGGTCTATATAAACCGGAGCACTGTCCCGGACAATTTCCTGTTCCTGTTCAACCACAATCACATTTTTTCCCCGCGTTGCCAGGAAATAGGCAGTTTCCAATCCCAAAAGACCGGCGCCGATAACCACTACCTGTCCACCATCAATGGAGAAGTCGGATATTATCAGATCCCTTGCTGTAAACACCGGCACGGTAAGTCCATGCAACACAGGCAGTTTTTTTGCCCCGGAACCAGTGGCTACTACGAGCACATTGGGAACTTCTTCCTCAAGCAGGCATTTTTTTATAGAAGACGTAAGCGGCAAAATTTCCACCCCGCTGGAAGAAAGTTCTTCTGCCAAACACGTAACAATAAAACGGTAATCCTGTTTTCCCGGGACAAGGGCGGCAATATTGATCTGGCCTCCCAGCTGTGGTAATTTCTCCGCCAGCCTGACGCGATGTCCCCGTTTGGCCAGATACTTTGCCGCCGTCATACCAGCCGGGCCACCGCCTACCACCAGAATGCTTTTTGGTTGCTGAACCACGGGCAGATTTGACAACTCCCTTTCTCTTCCCACCGCGAGATTCTGCAAGCAGGTAATTGGTTCTCCAGCCATGTAGTGGTTGATGCATCCTTCATTGCAGCCAATACAAGGCCTGATTTCCTCCAGGCGGCCCTCCTCTGTCTTGCGGGGAAATTCCGGATCTGCCAGGAGGGCCCTACCCATGCTGATAAAATCAGCGGCGCCGTGCTTCAGTATCTCCGCCGCCAATTCGGGACGATTAATCCTGCCGGCCGCGATAACCGGAATCCTGACCGCTTTTTTTACTGCCGCACAAAGGGGGACTAAAAAACCGGGTGGCTCAAGAGTTTGGTAAGGATCGACAGGAATGTGGACGGCAGCGGCACCTGCCAGTTCCACAACCCTGCATATATGCAGTACCTCATCAAGGGGAACGCTTTCCATTGTGCCTAAACGGTAAATCAGGGGCAATTTTACCTTTTTTTCAAGAAATGCTAACAAATTTATGTAATAATCCCGGAGAACAGGGTCAGCTGTCATTTTGCCGCAACATTCCCCCTGGACTTCCAGGGCATCAAACCCGGCGGCGGCGGCAGCCTCTGCTACACGGATGAGCCCTTGCATCTCTTCCGTCTGACAGTTCTTCAAGTTTTGCGGGACTTCCTGTTTACCCGTGGCCCTACTTAATTGCAGGGCAATCCTGGCTCCGGCTGTATGAATCCTTCCTGCTAATTCATGCAGGGAAAACCTTTCCTCCATTTCCCACAGATTAATCAGGTTATCGCTGAACGCTTCGACGATAACCAGGGCAGCGCCGCCCTTTGCACGCGCCTCCAAAAAGTCCAGATAACGCTCATTTGCTCCGCCGGTTTCATCAAAAAAACCGGTCTTAATCGCCGGCATTACGATCCTGTTTTCCAGTTCCAGTTCGCCGATAAAGCCACGGAAAAAAATCGGATCCAACAATACCACCTCCAACAGCATATGCTATTCATTCAGATTATTACTCTTTTTCTTTGTTTACGAGATCAAGCATTTTGAAAAATGCCCTGTACTTCTCTTCCAGCAGGACGTCCATATCAACACCTTCGTAGTTATAATAGCCCTTACCAGTTTTTGGCCCGATTTCATTTTTATCCATTTTTTCTTTTGTGCTCAGAGGTGGAATAAATTGGGGTTGGCCCAGCGTTTTTGAAAGGTACATTCCGGCAAAATAAAGAATATCCACACCACCCAGATCAATAAATTCGATCAGCCCCAACACGCTCAGTCTAAATCCAAAGCCCTTTTTGATGGCAATATCGATATCCTCCACGGAAGCAACATTTTCTTCATAGATACGGACCGCTTCATTCATGGCTGCGGTTTGAATACGAGGCACGATAAACCCTGGGCTGTTTTTACATAACACGGGGGTTTTTCCTGCCTTCCTCAAAAGTTCCATAGTGATGTTGATGGCGCTTTGTGATGTCTTATCGTTGATGGCCACTTCCACCAGAGGTATAATAAAAGCGGGATTTAGCCAATGGGCAATAATCAGGTTTTCCGGTTTTGCAAACTGCTCCTGGAATAAATCAAGACTGATCGTTGAAGTGGCTGATGCGACAACCGTATTCGTATTGTCATCCAGAAAGTTCCCTAACCCGGCATAAAACATTTTTTTGATCTCCGGATCCTCCGGAAGGGTCTCAAAAATAAACCGGGCGGGAAGAGGCCCGTCCCCCAATCCACTCCGGGTACGAATTTTTGACATCATGCTGTCAAGCGGTTTCTTTATCCTTCCCAATTTGTTCAACAGTTCAAGATTAAAACGGATGTCCCTTTCCGCCTTTTTTAATGAGATGCCTTCTTCTCCAGGGTTTCTATGCTTGGTATCTACAATCGTAACACTATAATCATATTGAACTAGTGCCACAGCTATGCCAACACACATCCTCCCCGGACCTACGATAATTATATCATCCATTTTCCACACACCCTTTATTTATTAAAGTATGGGTAAGCGCAATTTATCCAGAGATACGTTAGCGGCCCTAGCTCTTCTGAAACCGTATGGTTTGGGATAAGGGGCCGTTGCGTCTATTCCAATCTTGGTTCCCACGCCATTTTTCGTCATTGGGTTCAGCTCATGGCCACGGGCATCCTTAATGGTTACAATGCCTCTGTCGGGATCAAGCCTGGTAGATATTGCCCACATTACATCTTCATGGTTATAAATATCCACGTCACTGTCAATAGCGATCACAATACGCAGGGAGGGAAAAGCCGCAAAAGTAGCCAGTATGGCATTTTTCTGAGAACCTTCCCCTTTCTTTTCTAGCTGCACAACTGCCTGGTAAAAACCACAGCCTCCGTGGGGAAAATGAATGTTGAGCACCTCTGGGACCTGGGATTGAACAAGTGCGCAAACACTAGCCTCACCCATCAATCCAGCGCTGTTGTACACCTCTTTACCCGGTAGGATTGTGTGAAAAGCGGCATCTTTACGGTGTGTGATGGCTGTCACCTCAACAACATAACGGTTCGCACGCACTGCATAATAACCTGCCACTTCTGCGCACGGACCTTCCGGTTCCCGCTCATTCGGTAAAATTTTTCCTTCAATAATAAACTGTGAATTTGCTATACCTTCGACCTCAACTGATTGCGAGCGTAAAAGTTCAAGTGGCCTGCCCAGCAATTCACTGGCTATACCCAGTTCGTTCTTATGGATGGGGACGGTTGCCGCGGGAACCAGTGACGCAATGTGCACAGCAGGATCAACCCCATTATTAATTGTGATTTGCAGTGGCTCACCACGGGCCTCCGCCCTTTCATAGTAATCTCTCAGATGTCTGCCCATATCCATCAACATGGTAAGCCTTTTTGAACCTGTTACCATTAACCTGTTAACAGAAGCATTGTGAATACCCGTATCAGGATCGCGGGCTATAACGACAGAAGAAAGAAAATAAGGCCCGCCGTCTTCAGTAAAATGTGTGGGGACAGGCAGCAAACTAAGGTCGGGCTCAGCCATAATCACTTCATTGGCAGGTGCTGGAGCAGCGTTTACTACCACTGGCTCTATAGGCTCCTTCTGCCATTGCATAACCGCATTTCTGATCAGGCCGGACAGCTCAGCAGTGGTGGTACCAAAAATACCAGCCAAGGTTTGCCGGTTCCAATAAAGGCCGGTAAAGACTGAGAAGCCAGCGCCTTTTATGTTTTGAAACAGCACCGGCTTTTTCCCCTCATACCTGCTGGCGATCCCTGCAACTTCAAACTTGGGGTCAACTTTACGTTTAACGATTATCAGTTCATTGTTGTCACGCAAATAATCAATACACATATTCAAATCGAAGCCTTTTGTTTTAACAAGACCCATACTTTAACCACCTTTATAAAATTATAGGAAGGTTACCGCCGATGCAAGCATATCACAAATAAGACAAACAGTCGAATGAAAAAATTCATATTCAACCATTATCAGAAAAGCAGTTATTCTTATTTAATAATAAAGTTAGGTGGCCAAATATTTTGGACAACAAAAAGACAACTGGTCGGTACGAAAGCCATAAAGTGCGATTATCTGGTGCCGGAGACCGGACTTGAACCGGTACGGGGTTAAAACCCCGAGGGATTTGGAGGGATACGATTGGAACTTACACCCCCCAAAAAGCCCGTAAAACGAGGACTTCTTAGCCGTCGTCCACCCTAAAACCTGATGAATACAACCTTCCCGAATCCCTGCTGTTTAGCAGGAAAAAAATCACGTTGGCGGGACATTGGAGGGATACTCCTGTTCAGGATTATGAATCCCTTACGCCCGGCGGCACAAGCAAAACCACAAAAACTATTGTAAAAGCCCCCCCGCCGTTGACAAATATCTTTGGGGAGCTGATACAATGAGAAAATCAAGAAAGCACTATGAACAGCTGCTTGACTCTTTTCCTGATGTTGTAACGCTGCCGGATTTTTGCAAAATGCTGGGAGGCATTGGGGAGCGTACCGCCCGGAAACTTTTAAAGAAAAATTGTGTTAAACACTATTTCATTCGACACACCTATTTCATTCCGAATATTTGGGTGATTGACTATGTTTTGAGTGACTATTGTAACGAGTACAAAAAAGCTTGAAAGTCGTTGTGCCATGCCTTTTTCGATCATGCTTTTTGCCCCACGAAAATTATCATTGGATACTCTCCGTCATTTAGAAGATACCTGTCATAGATGCCATCCAGGGTTGCTTTCTGCATGGTTATTCCGGCGCTCTTGAACACTTCATCCCATATTGCCTGGGAGAAAAGGCCGAGCACTTGATGATCTGTATGAATGGTCAGCTCTCCCTGCTGCCGAATCAAATACACAAGTGTAGCCTCGTAGCTATTGGGGCGAAATGGGTTGATATAATTGTTTTCCAATAAAGTCACCTGGATGCCATCCTTTTCGCCGGCGTAGGCAAAGTTATTGTTTTGAAAA
>DMPF01000211.1:850-3224 GCA_003456095.1 Bacillota bacterium | reverse complement strand
GATGCTTGGCGTATTTCCCCCAGGGATATTTAAAGACACTGCAGCCGCTTTGGCGACGGTGAAGGAGGAAGCGGCCCATGCCTTACTATGATGTTGTTTTTTCCGGCTTCGGCGGACAGGGGATCCTGCTAGCCGGGGATCTCTTGGCCCATGCTGCCATGCTGGAGGAGAAACACGTAACCTGGATGCCTTCCTACGGGGCGGAGATGCGGGGTGGGGCGGCGAACTGTACTGTAGTTGTTTCCTCTGAGCGCATCGGTTCTCCCTTTGCCGATACTCCCTGCTGCCTCTATGCTATGAGCAAACCGTCACTGTTTAAGTTCCATGACAGGGTAAAAAAAGGGGGATTGATTCTTGTTAATACCTCTTTTGTGGAAGCATCCCTGATTACACGCAGAGACGTGCAAAAAATTTGTATCCCGGCCAGCGAGATCGCTTACCAGGAGGTAGGGGAGTACAAAATGGCCAATATAATCATGTTGGGGATACTCATCAGCGTTAGCGGTGTGGTGAGTTTGGAGAAGACAGAGGCAGCCATGGCAGATCTGTTTACCGGCAGCAAAAAGGCCGCCTTGCCTGGCATGATCCAGGCCGTCCGTGCCGGCTATAACCACAAAACATAACACACGGTAACGGCAGACTGTGTGAAAAGCCCTCAAAGTGATTGACATAATATTACTTTTATGCTATAATTTACCTATAGCATTAAAAATTAAAAGGCCTGTCAACACCCTTTGTATTTAGAGATATGCACCAACAGAGCATTCCTTCGGTACGATAAAAAGGGGGGCTGGAGTGCCTACTATTTCCTGACAAGGTGAAAAGTCTCAGTTACTGCCGAGCTGTCACTGAAATTTCTAGCCTGCAATATGAAACGTGTAACGAATATACTTGGAGCAAAAGAAACAATTAGCAGGTTAAGGGAAAGAAGATTAATGGTGCTGTCCTAAAGTAACCCCTCCTATGATTTTTGTCCACATCACAGAAAATACTGGAACCTATGCTGCTGTATGGACAGCTATAAGGGAAATGCAATGATCTATCTCACACAGTCTGCCGTCCCCGTGTGTTATTAAGGTTTCTTGGTGCAGAGCATACTGATCGGTATAAAAATCAGCCCGAGACCAAGAACCAGGGAGCCGATACCGGCAAGAACCGGCAGAGGCATATACCCGCCAAGGTAGATTCCTCCAATTATTGCTAATAATATGCTGCCGATAAGGGTAAGAATAAGTCCTACAAGTTGCAATGCTTTCATCTAGAGATCTACCTCCTTTTAATATTTTTCGGCAGGCTCCCTTCCCGACATAGTGAAATGCTACGCTGTTTTTTGTTGAAAAAGCTGTGAGAGGACAAATAAAAATAGACCGATTCCTAGAGTAAGCCCGGTTAACCCCGCGAAAGAATAGAGGGGGCAACGTCCGGCAAGATAAGTAAGACCAATTATCAAAATGAATACACCGCCGATTAATGTAAGAACAAGACCGATAATGTGCAAAGTTTTCATTAAAATACTCACCTCCTTGTGTTACAATTATTCAGAACATAATTGCAGCGGGCCAGGTACCTGGCGTCTTCGTTTACAATGAGCGGAGCAGGCGCTGGATTTACCTTGGCGGCCAAGTCGGAGATGGTACAATTACCGTTACTGTTAACAGATTCTCTATGTTTGCCGTGTTTGCCACAAGGCCTTTGCCGCCGCTGGCCGATATCGCCGGCCACTGGGGCAGGGATTCCATCAGGACACTGGCTGGTATG
The DNA here is from genome assembly GCA_003456095.1 of Bacillota bacterium. GTDB lineage: Bacteria > Bacillota > Dethiobacteria > DTU022 > UBA8154 > UBA8154. The sequence goes on along the minus strand of DMPF01000211.1, from coordinate 1,466 downwards.
GGCATTGTCAGTGGTTTTCCGGATGGCAATTTTAAACCTAATGCCGGCGTGACCAGGGCTGAATTTGTCAGCATGCTGACGCGGGCCCTGGGTCTTAGTGCCAATCCAGGAGCGGCAGCCAAGTTCAGGGATGTGGACGGCTGGGCTCAAGGACCAATCGGAGCCGCGATGGAAGCAGGTATTATTGCCGGCTATGCTGACTATACTTTTGATGGAACCCGGCGGATTACCAGAGCGGAGATGGCAGTTATTCTGCAGCGTGTGCTTGCCAAAGTTCTCGTATCGGTTACCAGAACCGCAGAGGCAGAGTTTGCTGATGTGAAAACTTTCCCGGCATGGGCCGCGGATGGCATCAGGGCGGCTAGCAGGGCGGGCTTGGTACGCGGTTTTCATGATCGCACTTTCCGTCCGGACAACACCACGACTAGGGCGGAAACTGCAGCCATGCTGTACCGGTTGATAGCGGAACGGTAACGGTGTCATTTACATGCGGCTTGTTGCCCCAAAAACAAAGGTGAGGCTTAAGGCCTCACGCATGCAGTAATACTGTGCTTTTGTTGTGGTCGGAGCGGTGGGATTTGAACCCACGCCCTCTTGGTCCCGAACCAAGCGCGCT